>DJFO01000410.1 GCA_002432555.1 Marinagarivorans sp. UBA5870 | reverse complement strand
CCCCCACTGCAGCCACAATGTTTTATCGGTCTCGGTGGTCATGGCGGTCAGGAGCGCATCACCCGCCGTCGATGTCAGTACCGCGACATAATTCAGATTGGGGCCTGGAACCTGCAACAGCGGCCGCAAACCCGCCGCGAGGGCGACCAGCAACATAACCGCGAGGGAGAACCATGCATACCAGGGCATCCGTGGTTGCGGCCTTCGCGGAGGCGGTGTTATACGCGCGGCAATTTGCTCCCAGGTGCCCGGTTTCGGCGGCACCCCGGCCTTTGCATCCTGGAGTGCCATGAAATGTTCCTCCCAAAATTGGACCTGTCGCTGCAGCTCCCGATCGTGCGCCAACGCCTGCGTTAACTCGGCGCGCTCTGCCGGCGGCAGAGTCCCCAGCACATATTCAAAAGCGTTGTGGTCGTTCATGCTCGGTAGGCCAAGGTGGTTGCCAGACATTCCTTTAAACGCTCTGCGCCCCGGCGCAACCAGGATTTGACGGTATTAACGTTGGTGGCGAAAAGCGCGGCGATCTCTTCCCGGGAGTAACCTTCCAAGTACGCGAGTTCGACGCAGCGGCGATTGCGCTCGCTGAGGACCTGCAAGCAGGTTTGGATATGGCCGCGCACCTTGTCATCGTGCACTGCCTGTTCTGGATCGTCAGACCCGCTGATGTTTTCCATAGCTACAGAGTCCGAATCGGCCACCTCGTGTTTCGAACGACGCCGCTCTCGCGCCAGACGGTCGAGGGCGCGGTAGCGCACTATGCTTGCCATCCACGTGAGAGGGCGGGCGACCTCCGCGCGATAGCTGCCGGCGTTTTGCCAAATCTGGACGAAGGCATCCTGTAATACCTCGCTGCTCAAATCTTCCTTGCGCAGCATTCGCAAGGCAATGGCATTTAGATAGGCGCCCAGATGATCAAATAAGTCTTTGAGCGCAGCGCTGTCGCGCAGCGCGCAGCGCGCAGCGCGCTAAAAGGTTTTCAATTTCTCGATCGGAGAGAGCCATAAAAAACTCGGTTAGTGAGGCTTGCGGCATAAGCGAACCGGCCGGTCAAACACCGACCCGATGAAGTACGCCCGCCGCCGAAAAAAGTTGCACTCGTTGCGCATCGTTGTACGTTTTACAGCCTGCCGTGCACATGTACAACCCTGTTCCATGGTTTTTTCCGCCAGCGCAGCGGGAGCGAATCTTGCGCGCGGTTTCCCTCGGGCTATCCGCTCAAAAAAAAGGTAAATCCCGCGGATTTCTCGCTTTTTCCCTGGCTGAACGGGCTCATGGAAATAGGGCGCGATTTTTGCTGACTCTCTTCGGCAAGCAAGAAAACCCGTTTCTAAAATAATAGAAGGTGATGCATATGGCCTACGAACAAAACTCCACGAGGGGACAGGACGGTTCCACCACTAAGGTGAAGGAAGACCTGAGCGCGGCCACAGAGAGTGCGCGGCGCCAAGTACAGGAAAAATTCTCGGAGGGAAGGGAAACGGCCGCAGGCAGCCTGGATTCCCTTGCGGGCGCGGTCGGCGCCGCCGCAGAAAATCTGCGCGAGAACAACCAACAGGGTCTGTCGCGTTATGTCACGGAGATCGCCGACAGTGTCGCGTCCGTGGCCAATAGTCTGCGGAATAAAAGCGTGGACGAACTGGTGCACGACGTCGAGGCGACCGCGCGAAAAAACCCAGCGCTATTCATTGCGGGCAGTGTGGCGATTGGTTTGGCAATTGGTCGGTTCGCACGCGCCTCCGCGCGACATGGAACCAATTTCGAGGGCAGCAGTAACTTCGCCGACGAGCGATATTCGCGCAACCTGGCTGGCGATTCCTATCCGGAAAGCGCGGTCGGCTACGGCTCCGAGCGTGTCGAGGAGGAGGATTATCTCGCGGACGATTTCGCCTCCGAAGGTTTCGGTTCCTCCACCTCCACAGGTACCTCCACGGGCTTTGCGTCCACTGGCAGTAGTACGAATGCGCAGTTGCAAAATGATGACCTCAGCAGCAGCGACCTTTTGTCTGGGCGTACCGGCTCCGGGCGCAGCGGTTTGTCCGAGCGCGACTACTCGACCAAACAAGAGTCCCCGATTCGACCGCCGAATTGCGACACTAGCTCCGGCAAAATCACCTAAGAGAGGAGACATTTTATGAACGAGAATTATCAAACCCACGTCCGACCCGTTACCGATCTACCGACGAACAACAACAGCCAGTCGGTGACAGGTCTCATTAAACAGCTGGCCAATGATATTACCTCGCTCTTTACCAAAGAGCTGGCATTGGCAAAAGTCGAAGTTTCCCATTCGATACAGGACGCCAAAACCGGCGCTATCAGTATGCTCACCGGTGGCTCGATTATTTTTGCCGGCGCGCTGTTTTTGCTTCTGGCGGCAGTACTTTTCCTCGGCGATTTCATGCCCCTGTGGGCGGCGTCACTCGCTGTAGGTGGCGTAGTCGCCATCATAGGTCTGGTGATGGTTATGTCGGGTAAAAAGAAATTACAGGCGTCGTCCTTTACTCCGCAGCACACCTTGGATGCTATGGAAAAAGATCGTCGCGAAGTTAGGAGGGCTATTTAATGAGCATTAATCTCAATACCGAGGCACAAAAAGATCAGGCGCAACTGGAGCGAGAGATCAACGAACAGCGTGCGCATTTGGGCGATACGATTTCGGCGCTGGAGGCGCAATTTTCTCCCGGCCAGATGCTGGATAAAATGCTCAGCTATACCAAAACCAATGGCGCCGACTTTACCAATAACTTGGTGCAGACCGTAAAAAATAATCCGGTTCCGACTCTGCTGACGGCACTTGGCGTTGCTTGGTTGATGTACGGTCAAAACCACTCGGGCACAAGCGGATACGGCTCGGCAGCCAATGCCAGTTACGGCGTGGACCCCGTCTACGAACCGCACTCATCGAAGATGGGCGAGTTCAAGGAGAAAGCGCACCAGCTGTCGGACAAAGCCCACCACCTAAGCGCAAGCGTTAAAGGCGGCATCGCCGGTGCCCGCCACAGTGCGAGCCACGCGGGGATGGAAGTTCGTCAGCGCGCAAGCAATGCCGCCGCCGGTTTTGAGCGCCTGTTGCATGAACAGCCTCTCGCCGTGGGCGCCTTAGGCTTGGCTGTGGGCGCTCTGTTGGCGGCCAGCATGCCGGCAACCCGCACCGAGGATCGTTACCTCGGCAAAACCCGAGATAAAGTTGCGGATAAGGCGCGTGAAAAAGTGCAGGAAGGCAAACAGCAAGTGAATGCACTGGGTGAAAAACTGAAGTCGTCTGAGCAACGGCCGGCCGAAGGCACGGGCCCAAGCTTTTCCGACCAGTACCGCCCCGTGGGCACCCAGACCACCAGCGACGGGTCGCCGAAATTGCATTCCTAACCCTCATCCCCGGCGCCAGCGCCAGCGCCGGGGGACTTTTCTCGCTCCGCTATCGATAAAAAATTTCCATCCGTGCGAGCTGCGCTTCACCGCCTTTAAAAAAGATTTTGATATAGGAAGCAGGCGCATCGGCCTGATGCTGATACAGCTTCGGCCGCCAATAGTTATAGTTGGCTTCCGCGTTGACGAATGACTGAGGTTTTACCACAATCTCCCGCCACTGCCGCCCGTCCTCCGAAAGCGAAATTTGTAAATAGTCGAAGCGGGTTTTCTCAAAGGCATATAGATCGAACCCCTCAAATTGACCGGGCACGCGATAAACCACTTCTGAGCCGTAATCGCCCGCCAATCGGTGGCGGATTTCCTTAAAACTGCGGTCGCCGCCTGTGACAGGGGATACTGCACGGCTATCTTCGACCACGCCGAGGTTTTGCATGGTATCCAGCTTAACGCGCCGAGTGGCGACGACCGGTCCCGCGGTATTCGAGACGGGGGAGGTGCCGGCGCTGTTGGTCGCTAAAATCCGGTAGAAATACTTTTCGCCTGGAATGGCAGTGGCGTCATTGAATAAGGGAAAATAGGGCACTTCCGCGTCCGAGATATTATTGCCGATGCGCAGCCAGGGACCGTTTCGATGCTCCGCGCGTTCGACGTGATACCCACTTGCGCCAACGCTGCCGCGCCAGCTGATCGCGTGCGGCGCGGCGATTGGCAGCAGTTCCGGAGCTTGCGGTCGAGTCGGCGGCGGAACGGGTTTTTGCTGAATTTCAAAAGCTTTGCGCCTAAACATCTGCAGCAAATTTGTTTCATCATAGGCGATACCCGAGGGAAAACCAGGCCAATGAAGCGCTTTGTAAAGGCCGGCGCCGAGCGGTTCGGAGTGCCAATAAAATCCCCCGTCGCGACTGTGATGACGCAGGCTCCACAACAGCGCCCCCATGACCGACTGCGGCTCCGCGATCACCTTGTTCAATACGTTTTCGATAGCGGAAGTGCTAGCAAAACCGAACTCGCCCACGAGATAGACTTTGCGGCCTCGGATCTTGTCAATGTTGCGCTGAATATTGTGGGGAATGAGTGTGGGATCCCGTTCGTAATGGTGAGATGAAACCATGTCGATCGACCATTCGGTCAGCGATTCCTCCCGCACCAAGGGCTCGTCGAGGTCGTCGCTGAACCAGCCATCCATCACCAGGTGATTTTTGTCGAGGCTTTTGATGTAGCGGGTAATTTCCAGGGTCCAGTCAATAGGGCTCGTCAGCTCATTGCCGGTTTCCCAACATAAAATGGCTTTGTCGTCCTTGTAGGGGACCCCGGTGATACTGTTGATGCGGTTGAGGGTGAAAAAGATGGTCTGTTTGAAATCCTCGATCAACTGCCGGTCGGTCCAGAATTCCGCCTCGGTTTTATTGCGAAAAGCCGCGTAGTTCGGCCGCCCGCCCATCCATTGGCGATTGTTCAATAAAGGAAAGATAAGGCGGATACCATATTCATTGGCGAGCGCGAGCATCCGGTCTGTCACTCGAAAGGCTGTTTCGTTAAATTGTCCGGGGCCTTCAACATAGGTGGGTGCCTCGGGCGGAAAATTCCGGTTGCGCACTGGAATGGTGTAGACGCGAATGACCTGTCCACCCATTTCTTTGACAGTGGCAAAAACGTCGCGCATTTCAAATTCGTCGGGCAGACGATAGGGGTTGGTCTGCCGGAAGGCCATATCGTCTTCCTGGTAATTCAGCGTCGGCACGTTAAAGGAAATAAATCGAAATGGCTGGGAACCGTCGCGCAGCTGGTTTCCCTCAGCGGTAATAAAGTTTTTAAATCCGCCGCCAAACACCAACGCCGGCCAGAAGAGAATGGTGAGCAGGTAGATTCTCATAAAAGCCCTCTAGATAGATTTAAGCGCGGGTAGAGCGCGGGTTATGGCCTCGAGCGCGTCACTGATGACCTGTTTGCGAGTCCCTATGTTCAGGCGCATAAACCCCCTGCCACCTTCACCGAAGATCGCCCCTGGGCTCAGCCCAAGGCCGCATTGACGAACAAAGAAGTCGCGCAATTGGGCGTCGTCGAGACCCAACTCTCGGCAGTCCAACCACAGCAGGTAAGTTCCCTCGGCTTCGCCAACGCGGATCTGAGGAATATGTTGCGCGAAATAATCCCGCACGAATTTTTGATTGTCTTGCAAATAAATCAGCAAGGCATCGAGCCAGGCGTCACCGCCCTTATACGCCGCCTCGAAGGCCACTATGCTAAATGGGTTGGTATTGCTGATGTGGAGCAGATCCAAGGCTTGCTGGATAAGGCGACGATGCTGCGGGTTGGGTACTATCAAGCTCGACAATCCCAGGCCGGGAATATTGAACGTTTTGCTGGGAGCGACCGCGGTGATGAGATTCGTATGGATAAATTCGCCAAATTCCCGCTCGAATGTACCCAACATCCTATGGTGCGACCCGCGAAAGACTATGTCTGCATGGATATCATCGGAGAGCACTATCAGACGGTGGCGCTGCGCGATGCGCAATACCTCGCACAGCTCATCCCGGCTCCAGACCCGCCCCACCGGATTGTGGGGCGTGCAAAAAAGGAGCATTTTTGCCTGGGATGCCAGCGCCTCGAATTCTGCAAAATTAATCGCGTAACGATCCCCTGTACGCTGCAGCGGATTGAGCACCAGACGGCGCTTGGTATGCGTCACTGTAGTAAAAAAAGGGAAATAAACCGGCGGCTGAATTATGACACCGTCATTTTCTTCCGCGAGTGCTAAACAACAGGCGTGGAGCGAAGGCACTACACCTGGCATCATCAAAATCCACTCGCGCTCGATGCGCCACCCATGGCGCCGGCCGAACCATTCAATGATCGACTGATAAAGGCTCTCCGGGTAGAGGGTGTAGCCAAATACCGGGTGGTCTGCACGGGCCTTGAGCGCGTTGAGAACGCAACCCGGCGCGGCAAAATCCATATCGGCAACCCACAGGGGCGTTATATCGGCGCGGCCAAAATACCGCTGGCGGCCATCGAATTTCTGGGAGTCGGTGCCGGCGCGCTCCACCGGACTGTCAAAATCAAAAAATTGCATGGGACCGCCGATCAAAATATCCGTCGTCACTCAGGGGAAAACGGACAGTGTGTGCTGGAATTCGCGCGGTTTCCACGGGCTGCGTCGGGCATTTCTGGCGGCGGGCGCAGAAGCCGGAAATGCGGTCGCCGGTTTTCCCGCGCGCCTGCCGGCTATCAATTATCTTGCGGGCCTTTTATAGCCGCGGCAAAACGCCGGACCGCCATCATAAGGCCTGTTCGAACGACCAGCAATTTTTGCGGCGCGGGTTCTCTGCCCGCGGTCGTTCGCGGACAGTGCGCCCTCCGGCGGAAGAATCAGTGATGGTGCGCTCGGTGACTCGCGTAACCCCGCAGCGAGTTATAGCGCTCGGACTGCGCCTGTGTCAGTAAAACCTTCTGCTCCAAATGCGCTTGCAGATGAACCAGTCGCAGCTCAGCTTCAAGCGCCGCCGCTTCCTGCAGGAGCGATTTAAGCCGCTGCACATCACCGTTGCCGGCGCGAAAGAGAACCTCGATCGCCTCTTCCTTCGCAAGCAGATCACGACCCACGGCGGCGGCCCGCTGCTGCATGGAGTCGAAAAGCTGCTGCGTCCGGCGCGCCTGAAGCTCGGTCAGTTGTAATTCTTTTGCCAACGCCAAAACGTGTTTGGGACCGGGATAGCCGTTGAGTTCCGCCGGCTTGGCGAACCCCATGCCCCGACCGGCCAGATAACCGTCTATTTCCTCGGGAGCGAAGGCTTTCAGCCGCCGGGTTTCCTGCCCGGCGTACTCGACTGCGGCCACCGCGCCGGACAAGAACATAACCAAACCGGCCACCCACCGCAGCCGAAACCTAATTTTTATCGCCATCATCTCTCTCCCGCGACTTCGGGTTCACGGGCCTCCAAATTGAAGCCGAACTGCCTGCCCTCATCCAGGAAGTAGGCGGCGATTTGGCCGGAGCGTTCTATGGCGAAACGGTCGAGGTAGTCGAAGAGGCTGAGGCATTCGTCCTCTGCTCCGACGGGGACCAGACGGGATGTTAAGTCTTGCAACCGCTGCAGTAGCACTTTTTCAATGGCCAGTTCCGCCGCCAGAATATGCTTGCGTACCAGCTGTTCTTGTACTCGGGTAAAGCTGCTGCTGGCGATGAGTTTGCCGCGCAGCTCGCGCAGCCCCAACAGCAGTTCCTGATTGATCCCCCCCACTATGGCGAGCGCCTCGTCGAGGGCGGCGGGGGGGAGATGAATCCGGTTGGTGTCCAGCCAGCACAACCACAGCAGGGTGTCGACGTTAACCCCGTAAATATCCTGCAGTTCGAGACATTTTTGTTTAATTGGTTCTTGAGCGTAAAAACCCGTGGCGTAAACCCAGAGGTTGGTTTTACTCTCGACACTCATGGCAGTCACTCCTCATTATTATTTTGTTTTGGGGCCTGGCGGCCCGGGGACCTGGAGATCCGGCGATCCGGCGATCCGGCAACCCAACGGTGATCAGACGGAATTTCCGGCGAATACACTACCGCCCTTGACCGAGCAGCGTCCAGCCACGCCGAACTCACCGATCAAACCTTGCAAAACACCAGGTCCCACACCCCATGGCCCAGGCGTTCGCCGCGGGTCTCGAATTTAGTGGTGGGGCGAAACGGCGGACGCGGCGCGTAGTCGGCCGCCGTGTTGCGCAACCGCGGCTCTGCGCTGAGGACCTGCAACATTTGGTCGGCGTAATTCTCCCAGTCCGTCGCCATGTGCAATATGCCCCCGGACGCCAGCTTGGCGGTGCACAAAGCGACGAAGTCGGGCTGCACTATCCGGCGTTTGTGGTGCTTTTTCTTGTGCCACGGATCCGGGAAATACAACTGCAGGCGCGCGAGCGAAGCGTCGGCGACGCAATCGGTTAGAACATCCTTCGCGTCGGCCATATAAACGCGCAGGTTACGCACCCCTTCTTTGTGGACGTTGTTGAGCAGGCGGCCGACCCCAGGGGGATGCACTTCTATACCGACAAAGTTCAATTCGGGCTCCGCCTGCGCCATGGCAAGCAGGGAATCACCCATGCCGAAACCCACCTCCACCACCACGGGGTTGCTATTGCCGAAGCTTACTTCCGCCTGCAAGGGGCCGTCGAAAAGACTCAGCCCATAATGCGACCAATGTTCGTCAAATGCGCCGCGCTGACCGTCGGTCATGCGCCCGGCACGGATCACGAAACTGCGGATGGATTTGGGTTTGAATTGAGGTTTGATTTCCATGGGAACTCGCGTAGGTGAAAAACCTTACCAGGGCAAAATGGTCTGCTGCCGCAACCAGGCGCGGTGGCGCAGGTAGTCGGGCATGACCCGGCCGACCACTTGCCAAAAGGCCGGGGAATGGTTGAAGTGGCGCAGGTGGGCCAGCTCGTGCACTACCACGTAGTCGACCACTACCGGGGGGGCCATCATCAACAGCCAGTTAAATTGCAGCTCGCCGCGCCGGTTGCAGCTGCCCCATCGGCTCTTGTAATAGCGTACGCGCAAACCCTGCGGCTGCACTCCGACTAAGGGCGCTAGCGCCGCGACTCGCTGCGGCAGATAAATCAGGGCCTGCTGCGCAAACCAGTTTCCCAGGAGGCGTTTGCGCGACACCGGATCACCGCCGCCGAGCTCCAGGTGATCGCCCCAGCGGTGGGCACCGGTGGTGTCGGGACGGCTGACCANNTGAGATGTTTTTCGATCCAGCGGGCCTTCTGGCTGACGAAACTGCGAATTTCCTCGAGCGGCGCACGGGTCGGCGCGCTGACCACCACCTGCCCGCGATGCACCTTGATCCCGATACTACGCCGGCGGCTCGAGCGTTTGAGCTGGGCGTTGATGGAAGGACTGACGGCGATCTCCCTCATGCTTTGGCCCGCCGCAGGTGCACCAGCAGCTCTATGTGAGGTGTTTGAGGAAAGAGGTCCACCGGCTGCACTTCCAGCAAATTGAACCCCGCCTCGAGCATGATTTGCAGATCCCGCACGAGCGTGGCGAGGTCGCAGGAAATATACAGAACGTCGCGCACAGGGCTGCGGCGATCGAACAATCCGGCCCTCGCCTTGAGGCCGTCACGCGGCGGGTCGAGCACAAGAATTTCCACCGGGCCGCAGCGCCGCAGTAATTCTTGCAGTTGGCCTTCATCAAACAGGTCGCAGGTTTCCGTGTGCACTCCCGGCAGGGCGCGCGCCGCCAGCGCCGCGACCGCCGCNNTCACCACTGCCTCCACGGCCGTAATTCGGCCGAATCCCGCCGCGGCGAGCACGGAGGTGAAATTGCCGGAGCCGGCGAATAGCTCCAATATCGGCGCCGTCCGAGAAAGTGGTTCGACCTTATTCGCAAGCCATTCGCGCATCGCCTGGTTCTGGGCCGCGTTAGCCTGTTGAAACGGCAGTCGCCGGTTGACACTGACACTCGCCGCACCGACCGACTCGTCGATATCGAGGGTTGTCCACTCACGGGGCGGTATCCAGGCCGCCTGCGGCAACTGCGCCCGCAGGTCGCGCAGGGTCTGGCGATTGTGGTCGGTGAGCACCAGGCAATCTTCCACTGCCACCAGCCTGCGCTGGCCTTCGGCGACGAAGCCCAACTCCTGCCCGTCGGTTTTCAGCTGCGCGCGCACGCGATATCCCAGGGGCTGGGGAGCGGCGCGTATCGGCCGAATTTCGAGACCTGGCTGCAGCCGTGTCAGAGCGCGCTCGACCCGAGCCTGCTTGGCCGCAAGTTGTGCCGGATAGGCGACGAACATCCACGCGCAGCCTCCGCACTGGTGCGAACCGCTGCCCTGGTGCGGACACGGCGGCGAAACGCGATCGGGACTCGCCTCAAGAATTTCCACGAGCTCACCGAACCCGTACCGGGCTTTGGTTTCCTTGAGGCGGATGCGCACCCGTTCTCCGGGCCAAACGCCCGGAACAAAAATCCGTCGCCCGTCGGGCTGCGTGACCACCCCGTCCCCCGTATCGGTCAACCCCTGCACCTGCGCATCGAAAATCGCCCCGGCTCCAGCGCCGCGAGGGGACGGTTTGCGGCTGGGGGAAATAAAACGAGGGCCTGAACGTTTGCCTGCCACCGGAATCCCTCAGCCCTGTCCGACCCGGCGCGTCGCCGGCGCCGCCTGACGCCACTCGCGCGGGTCGACTTGGTAATAGGCGAGCAGCTCGGTAAACAGTTCCTCGTGCTCTTCCGCCAGCGCTTCCGGCTCTTCAAAAAAGCTCTCCGTGGCCACCGCAAAAAATTCCGCCGGGTGGGTCGCGCCATAGGTGTCCAGCACCGACTCGCGACCGAAATACGCATGATCCTGCAGCGAATTAAATTCGCGGGAAAGGATGGTCGCCCAGCTGCCGTAGGCACCTTTGCTGTGCAACAGCGGCGCACCGTTCATGCTTCCGGACTCGGCATCCAACTGATGAGCAAACTCATGCAGAACCACATTGCGACCGTCGTTGAAGTCGTAAACCCCCTCCTGCACTTCGTCCCAGGACAATATGATCCGACCGTCCTCCCAGGATTCACCGGTGCGCACGTCGTCGTCCTGCGAGACCACGCCGGCGGCGTCGCTCACCGTGTGCCGCACCACGAATTCGGCGGGGTACAGATAAATCCAGTGCACGTTGCGGAATTCCAACGTGGGGCGGTTGAGCAGCAGCAGACAGGCGCAGGCGGCGATGGTCACGCGCATCTCTTCGGTGACTACCAGTCCGGCGCACCCGACAAATTGTTTGAAGTAGAGAAATTTGTTGATGTGATTAAGCAATTGCTGCTGCAGTGGCGGCGGCATATTGTCGTAAAACGGCAGCGTCTGGCGCACCAGGCGCAGCCAATTTTCGGCAAACGGCGCGCGGCGCGCCTGCTGCCAGTGGTACTGGCGCCAACCCCAATAGACTGCCGCGCCGAGCGCGAGACCGCCGACAATGACGTAAAACAGAACCGGATCGCGCATGGCGGAGGTAACTCGAAATAATTCAGCCTGAAGGATCAGGCAACAAAACGGGGGGAATTGTACCGGCTGCGCCGGGTGGGTCAAACCACCGGGTTGGCAAATAACGACGACGATCCCGCCGTCGCTCACTCTTAGAAGCTGTAGACCAGCGTCAGCGCGGATTGTTTATCGTTGCTCACGCGCTCCGGCGGCACCTCAGTGTTGTGGGTTATGGCGAACGACGCCTTCATCGCCAGTGACTGGTTGAGGTTGGCCGTGACCGCGGATTCGGCCCGGCTCTTGGTGTTGGCACCGGACTCCAGCGCGACATCGCTGGCGAAGGTTTGGGTGAATTTGGCGGTCTCGCTAAAATCGTATTGAAACGTGGCGGCAGCCCGCAGCATGGGGGACTCTTCGGTCTTGCTCTCGGTTACCAAAGCGCCGGTTTCGTCGCGCACTTCCTCCGTGCGGTTGACGGAAATACCGGGCCCCACGCTGTAATCGAGAAAATAGTCTTTCCCCTGCAGCAGCCGGTCCGCATAACCCACCGCGAGCGCCGCCTGATAGTCGTACCCGCTGAAGCGGTCTTTATCGTAGGAACCGAAAATAAACAGCGTGCGATGTTTGCTGTCGAGCTTGTAATCGGTCTGGGCCGAAGCGAAATATTTTTCCGCGGTCACCTGACTCTCCTCCACCGTCGCGCCGCCCTGCTCCACTTCGACTTCGTCCTCCTTGTACAAGCCCTCGAGCACATAGTGGTTGCGCCACTGAGTCAGCTCGTGTTTTAGGTCAATTTTGGCTTTGGCCGCAGTGGAGTCGGTATTGCCCGAGGTCGCCAAGAGCCCCACTTCGATATCGGCCTGCAAAGGTTTTTCGGTTACCTGCGCCGCGGTGTTGAGCGAGAGGGCGGCGACGACTAGGCCGGCGAGGGGGCGATGCATTTTGACTCCTTAGGTCAGAGGGACTCGATGGGGGCATGATTAGTCAGTCTCGGCCAGGGCCAACGCGCCCATCGACCCCGCCACTTCGCCGAGAGCGGCGGCGACTATAAAGGTTTCAACAGACTGCGTCTGATCGCCGAGGTAGGCGTTCATCAGCGCCAGGTAGGCGCGGCGGATCAGCGGCAGCAGGCAGGTGCGCTGCAAGACTCCGCCGCCGAGGATGATTTTTTGCGGTGAATACACCAACGCGAGATTGACGCAGAGGAGCGCCAGATAGTGCGCTTCCAGCTCCCAGGCCGTATGGTTATCCGGCAGGGTCTTGGGGTTCTGTTGCCAGCGCTGCGCGAGCGCGGGTCCACTGGCGAGACCCTCGATACAGCCGCCGTGATACGGGCAGCAACCGGAAAAAGGATCGGCCGGGTGGCGCGGCACCAGCATATGACCCGCTTCTGCGTGCATGGCGCCGTGCACCAGTCGGCCATCGATCATGACTCCCGCACCTATGCCTGTACCCACAGTGACGTAGACGGCGCTGTGTAGCCCGCGCGCCGATCCCCACCGCTGCTCCGCGAGCAGGGCACCGTTGACATCGGTATCGAAGCGCAAGGGTAAATTCAGTGCGCTGCGGAAATAGGCCACTATGGCGGTATTTGCCCAGTGGGGTTTGGGGGTGGAAGTGATGAAGCCGTAAGTCGGCGATTCCGTCTGGAGGTCGACGGGTCCGAAACTCGCAATGCCTAATGCCGCGGCGGCGCCGTGTTGCGCCATGGCGGTGTGAAAAAATTGGGCGCAAGCGGCCAAGGTGGCATCCGGATAGGTCACCGGAATTCGGGTGTGCGCCAGCACCTGATCCGGGCCGCGACCGAGCACGCATTTAAATTCGGTGCCGCCAGCATCTATTCCTGCGTAAATTGGCGCATTCATGCTTCAAGCCCCGGGTGCCATTGGATGGATTTGACCGGAATAGTCTCCTGGTCGACAAACGCCAACTGTTCCTCCATCGCCGGGATCAGCACGTAGTCCGCATAGGGACACTGGGTCGACCCCGGATGGTACTGCTTGTCTTTGTTGCCGCCGACGGCGGAGTGACCGCCGCCCTGGCGCAGCAGGGAGACCATCGGCTGATAGCCCGGCTGCCACGCCTCAACGCTGGGAAACACCAGCTTGAGCGATGCGAGAATTGCCATGCCGGCAAAGTCGAGATCACCCCAAAAAAAACAGGGCATCTGGCTGTGTCCAAGCCAAAACTCATTGAATTTGGCACTCACGGCCGGGCTGACCGCGTTGACGTAGGTGAAAACCGCCTGACCAGCTTCACGCACACGCAAAGCCGCGCCGCGAAATCCGGCGAGGTATACGAGCCCGACGCTGCTGGGTGCCTGGCCGACCAGACCGAGGTAGGTATCCTGGTTTTCCACGAATAGGATTTGGTCCAGGCGTTCCGGCAGATATACCGAAAGCAAAAGGGGCCGCGCGCGGATCTTGCTGGCGAGACTGGGAAAGGTGGCGGCGATCAAAAGTTCGCGGCGGTCGAGAAATTTGGACGCACCCCAGAAGCAGCGGGCAGAAAGTTGGCGGAGCGTCAGCGGCTGCTGCAGCTCTGCCGGAATACGCGCAAATGCTGCGGCCAGCTGTTCGTAAGTGCGCCCGGGGAAACGGAGAATTTCGCGGCTCAGCGCTTCCCCGCCGTCTTCGAAAGTGTGCAGGTGATGCGCCAGGGCCGAGTCCCATAAGTGCTGCCGCGGATCGAATGCCGGGCGCTGCAGCCAGAGGCGCACTGTTTCCTCGGCTTCGTATTTCAGCTGAATCACACCATCGTCATAGTCGTTCGCGCCTGGCCGCTGGCGAGTTTTGAGCTTGAGATCCAGCACCCCGAGCTTGGCCAGTTGTTGCAGGTCCTCCCAAACCACGTCCACCTGACTTTGGTCCGCGAAGTCATACAATTCCGGGGTCTCCCGCGCCGAACATTTGAGCTGCCAGCGCATGCGGCCAGCATCGGCTTTGTCTAACAACCGATGCAGCAATGCGTGAGTCTCTTCGGTCAGCAGCGGCGCTTCGCTCATGGCGGATTCCTGGGTCACTCGTCACACCGCCCGACAGCGACACATGCGGGCGGAACAAAAACTAAAAAAGCCGCGGGTCAGGCGGCTTCTCTACACAAAACTCTGCACAAAATAAGGAGTCCGGGTGGCCCGAGTGGTTCAGGCTTCGATCATGACCCGGACTTTTTTCATGGCATTTTTTTCCAATTGGCGGATGCGCTCAGCGGATACGCCGTATTCCGCCGCCAACTCGTGCAGGGTCGCCTTTTCGTCATTCAACCAGCGCTTCTGCAGAATGTCCCGGCTGCGATCATCCAGTTTCTCCAGGGCTTGCTCCAAGTTGCTGACACTGTTGTCTTCCCAGTCGGCATTTTCGAGCATGGTCGCCGGATCAAATCGCCGGTCTTCCAGGTAATTGACGGGAGCCTGGTAGGCCGTCTCGTCGTCTTCATCGACCCCCGCATCGAACCCGGCATCGAAAGCTGCCAGCCGCCCCTCCATATCGTGCACGTGTTTGACGTCGACGTTCAGGTCTTTCGCCACGGCTTCGGCTTCCTGGCGGCTCAGCCAGCCGAGGTGTTTTTTCTGACCGCGCAGATTGAAGAACAACTTGCGNNGAAGCGCTTGACGGCCTTCATGAGGCCGACGTTGCCCTCTTGGATCAGGTCCCCCTGCGCGAGGCCGTAGCCGGAATAGGACTTGGCAATGTGAACCACAAACCGCAAATGCGCCAGTACGAGGCGGCGCGCAGCGTCCAGGTTATTGCGATAGTAGAGATCTTCCGCGAGCGCTTTTTCTTCTTCGGCGGACAGTACTGAGAACCCGTTGACGACCTGAATATACGCCGTCAGGTTCTGACCCGGTGCAAGAATCTCGACAGGCTGTAGCTGGGTACCCATAGATGTCCTCCTAGTGCAGTGGCCGTGGAGTGTAACATTCCAAAACTGGGCTGGCCACTGGCGTAATTTACGGCTTTTCATCGGAATTTCAAGCCGTTAGATGTACAAAATTCAGCGGGAGTTCCGTCGTCAAAAACGAACAGCGTCCGCGTTCCAAATCTATCGCGGCTCAACGGCCCGCAGATGACGCCCCACAGCCAACCATGCTCCTACCAGTCCGAGCAAGACGCAGCCGAAGATAAGCAAAACACAGCCGGACAGTCCCAAGCCCTGCAGCCAGAACTGGCTTTGGTACGCCGCAGCCAATTGATGCACGGCATCGCTGAGGGAGGCGATGCAGGTGCTGACCAGCAAACAGGCGAGCAGTCCGCCGATCAATCCGTACCATGCACCCGTATAAAGAAAAGGTCGGCGCACGAAGCCGTCGGTGCCGCCGACCAGTTTGATCACCACGATTTCATCGCGGCGACTTTCGATTTCCAACCGAATGGTGTTGCCGATCAACAGCAGCACCCCCAAGCCGAGAAGACCGGCCAAACCAAGCACCAGTTGGCGGCCGACGATCATGATGGCGTGCAGGCGCTGAACCCAGTCCATATCGAGAGTAACGTCGTCAACCGAACTCTCTGCAAGTAGGCGCTGGCGCAAGTTTTCCAGGGTGGCGGGGTCGCCGGTGGCAGGTGTCAGCACCAGGGTCGGCGGCAGCGGGTTATCGGCGAGTTCCGCTATGGCTTCGCTGAAGCCGGACTGTGCTTGGAACTGCTGGAGCGCCTGCTCCGGCGAGAGGTACTGGGNNGCGCCTGCTCCGGCGAGAGGTACTCCAGCTCTTGCACCTCCGGCGCGGTGCGCAGTCGCTGTTGCAGCGTGTCTATCTCTGCCGCCGATGCCTGCAGCTGCAAGTAGACGGTCATCTGCGGACCCGAGTCCCAGTTGCCGCCGAGGCGCTGCACGTTGATCAGCGTCAGCAAGAGCGCGGCGGGGAGCGCGACGGCAATCGCCACCACCAGCGCGGTGAGCAGCGTCTGGACCGGGGTATCGGCGAGTCGGCCGAAACTTTCCCAAGCGGATGCGTAGTGATGGTGCCACCAGGCGCGCCAGAGGCCCGTCGCGCCTGATCGCGGGCGCGCGCGCGCGCCGCGCGCCGCTGCATCGCGGCTCACGTGGCGACCCCATCGCGGACAATTTGGCCTTGCTCCAGCGTGACCACCCGTGGGCCGAGGGACTGGATGAGGCGCCAGTCGTGGCTGGCAATCAGCACGGTGA
>DJFO01000269.1 GCA_002432555.1 Marinagarivorans sp. UBA5870 | reverse complement strand
TTATGTCAATATGGTTCGGTTGGTTCTTTGTTGGGGAAGGGTGCGTGCGGGGAGCCTGAGGGACCTCTCCCCCACCCTCTCCTTGGCTAAGGAGAGGGGGCGCTCGATTGAAGGAGGGCAGGGTCTTTAACTCTAGCCTTCGGTTCGTTGGTGGGGGGGATCTTGTCTTGGACCTTGAGGCGGAGGGGGCCTAGCACCGTCTCTGACAATCACAGAGCACCTCCTCACAAGTTATCAATCTCTTCCTTCCTTATTAAGAACCTTCATTACCGCAGCGCCTTTTGCACCTACCACGTCACCCCATTCCTCCCCCTTCCGCACCGCAAAAATTTCTTATACCCAAACGCCCGTTTTTTCTCGCGGGTCCTTTGACCCTGTTCTATCTCTAATTGAGCCAAAATCCGCGTTGCATAAAACTTGGGTAATCCATAATGAAAAATAATAAGTTCCTCAATCGGTTATTCACAAAAAATCGTCTGGCCAGCGTCATCAAGCGATCCGCTTATAAGGTGGAGGCGTTGGAGCCGAGGGTTTTGTTGTCGGGCGATCCGGTGGTGGGCAGTGCTTATGCGGCACTCGTTAAGGATACGCAGCAGGATCACATTGTGGATGTGGTGCAGATGGAGCGGCCGCAGACGTCGGTTTTTGAGGGGGCGCAGATCGCCCTTGGCCGCGCGGATACCACGTCGAATGTCATCGACTTTAATTTGGCGAAAGCCCAGCGCAACGCTATTGATAGCAGCGTGAGCTTGACGATCGATGAGCATCAAACCCTTGGAGGTAGCGGAACCTTCGAGGTGGATGTGCTCAATCAGGGCATAGTGGCTCCCGGTAATTCACCGGGTTTCCAGAACGTCGCGTCCTTTACCCAGACGGCGGGCGGCACGCTGGAGATTGAAATTGGCGGGGAAGCGGCGGGCACGGGTTACGATCAACTGAATGTATCCGGCCATGCGAATCTTGGCGGTACGCTGAATATTTCCGTTATCGACGGTTTTACCCCGGAGGTGGGGGATACCTTCGATATCATGACCTACGGCACAGTGACCGGCGCTTTTACTACCGCCGGTGGCCTCTACGGTTTTAGCGACGATCTTTATTTTGATATAGAGCAGCAGTCGGACCGCCTGCGGCTGGTGGTCAAAGAGTTTTCCGCGGGTGATGGTTTGTCCATTGCCACGGATGTTTTATCCGTTAACAGTCAAATCGGCCAGGCGCTCAATTTCGACTATTTCGCCAACGCGCCCATCAACCTCAACATTTCCGGTTCTTTTTCCGTTACCGATAATTTCTGGTTGAGTGGGGATTTCACCCTGGGCCGCGGCGCCGTGGGTGATAGCCGGCCCTTGACGGATGGCGGTTCGGTGTCGGTGCAAACCTGGACGCTGGGCGCCAGTAACGCCAGCGGCTTTTTGGGTTTGGCGGGGGAGGGCGCCGGTGGCAGCGATCTCGGCCTCAGTTTTGACGAACTGAATTTCGGCCTCGCCTTTTTCGATGCATCCGCAGCCAACGATAATCGCAGCTGGCTGCAAGCCCAGGGCAGCGCGGGCAGTATTGGGTTTGGCGGTATCGACGAGCTGAATTTCAGCGCGGAGAATTTTGCGTTCGATTTCGGTCTCGCCTTTGGCGATGGCAATGACGATCTGCTGGATTNNCCACTGTGGCCGTATTGAATGACGACGGGGAAAACGGCGAGCACCTCGCGGTCAGCGGCACCGCGGCATTAACCCTCGGCGGATTGAACGTCAGCGGTAATTTCTGGTTTTCCGCCAACGATGCGCAGGTGGAGGCGGCGGGCAGCAATATCAATGCAACCCTGAGCGCGGGCGGTTATACGGTCGGGGTGAATAACGCGAATTTCGGCCTGGTGCTCAACGACGACGGCATAGCGGCGGAAGCGCGCGGTGGATTGATTTTCACCGGCAGCGATCTGGAGTTGCCTACGGCGGAAGCGGTGGCGGTGCGTTACAACACCACCGGCAATTCCTGGACGGGTTATGAGCTGAGCATCGGCGACAACACTTACGCATTCGATCGTATCGACGCCTCCGAAGATCTGCAGGAGGTGAGCGTCACCGGCCTGCAGGTGGGCGTGCTGGACGTGGTGANNGGCCAGAATATCGATATTACCTTGAGCGCGGCGGATGTGGCCGTGGGCGTAACCGAAGGCAGTTTCGGTTTGATTCTCGGAGATGCGGGTTTAGCCTTGGAAGCGCAGGGCGGTGTATTTTTGCAAGGCGGGGATTTTCTCGATGTGTCCGCCACCAGCGTTGCGGTGCGGGTCAATCAAACCGGTGAAGCCTGGACCGGCACCACCATTCAAACCGCGGATCTGGAATACACCTTCCGGGGTCTCGAAGCATCCAGCGATTATATGGCGGTGAGCGTCACGGGTCTGGAGGCGCGCCTCGGGGATGCGCTGGCGCTCGGCGGCGATTTTGGTTTTTCCGCGGATGGCGATTCCAACAGCCTGAACGTGATTGCGCAAAATGCCTATGTCACTTTAACCGCGGGCGAACTGGCGGTGGGCGTGGAGGACGCGAGCCTCGGCCTTTCCATTACGGATTTCGGCATGGCCTTGGAGGCGCAAGGCGGCCTCTACGCTAACCTCACGGAAAACCTCAGCTTAAGCGCGCAAACGGTGGCGTTGCGCGTGAATGAGACCGGTCTTGCTTTTACCGGCGAGACCCTCGAGGCGGGTGAGCTGAGTTATACCTTTGAAGACCTGGTGGCTTCGTCCACCCTGCAGGAGGTCGCCATAGCCAACGCCGCGTTTGCGGTGGGCACATTTATTCGCGCGGGCGGCAATTTGGCCGTGCGTCGCGACAGCGGGGAAGTGACCCTGGCGGACGGCAGCGAAGTGGCCGTGGATATGCTCACCATCGGCGGTTCGGACCTCTACGCTTTTGCCGGTGTGAACGCGGATACGGAAGATGCCATGGGTCTGGAATTAACGGACCTGGATTTTGCCCTGGCGCTCTTAACGGACCAGGCGGACGACGACCGCGAATGGACCGGCCTGCAGGCGAGCGCCGGCGGCGTGGAGTTGATTGGTATCGAGGGCATTACCCTGGCCGCCAATAATCTCGCGCTGGAATTAAATTATGCCGACGAAGACGAAGACCCGGTGGTGGATTGGGCGAATTCGGACGTGGCCGTTACAGTGGCACCGGGCGAAAGCGTCACGCTGGATCTCGACGGCGACGAAGGGGAGCTGGTGCGCGCGAGCGGACAGCTCACCATTGAAGTGTTGGATTTTTTCCGGGTACAGGGGGATTTCGGTTTTGAGCAGAGCAGCGATAGGGTGCTGCTGTCCGACGGCCGAGAGGTGGAAGTCGATCTGCTGACCCTGGGTGCCACCAATGTGTCGGCGTTTGCCGGCGTCAATGGCGATAGCGCCGATAAATTGGGATTTAATTTGGAAGACGCGGAGTTCGCTCTCGCGTTAATGACCAACCAGGCCAATTCCGCGCAAAAATGGATGGCCCTGCAGAGCAACGTCGGCAGCGCCGGGTTTGTCGGCGTCGACGGATTGACCGTCGAGGTCGATACCCTCAACGTGCAAATCAATCGCAATTTAAGCACCGCCGGGGATCCGGTTGCTCAGCCGGATCGGCTGACGAATACGGAATTGTTTCTTTCTTCCGATCTCACCCGCGGCGAATGGGTATTTAATTTGCGCGGCGCCAGCGCCACCGTGGAAGTCACCGAGACCAGCACCGATACTCAACTGCGGCAGGATATTACCGCCGCGCTGGAATCCCTGACCGCGGTCGGCGCAGGCAATGTGGAAGTGACCGGCAACCGCGCCGAGGGTTTTACCCTGGTATTCAGCGGGGATCTTGCCGGGCAGGATTTGTCCGATCTGCGCGTGAGCGCCAATTTGCCCGCGGTCACCGCCGGCGCGGTGGAGCGCCAGGCGGGTGAACAGGGTTATGACGAAGTCACCTTTACCCCGGTTTCGGTCAATTCCCGCCTGCGCCTGGACGCGAACGTCAGCGATGGCACTTTGGTATTTGGCCTGCGCGGCCAAAGCGCCAGCGTCGCTTTTGCTCCCGCGGATACGGACGCGGCCCTGCGCNNCACGCGCATCACCAGCGCGCTCGCCGGTTTGGCCGCCGTCGGCTCCGGTAATGTCAGCGTTACCGGCACTCGCGCCGGTGGATTTACCATTGAATTTATCAACGCCCGGGCCGGGCAGGATTTTAGCGATCTCTCCGTCAGCGTGCGTAAACCGGCGGTGCAGCAGTCGGTCACCGTCATTACGGCGGGCGCCACCGAGACGATTACCACCGGCACCACCGGCGTCAACACCAAAGAGCGGCAAATTATCAGCTTTGCCAACGCCGGCGCCCTCACAGGTGTGCGT
>DJFO01000424.1 GCA_002432555.1 Marinagarivorans sp. UBA5870 | reverse complement strand
GGACAAACTGGTCGATGTCCAGTTCGGTTATACGGGAATGGGCCGCCTGACAAGCCGCAGTGAAAAAGGGCTGGCGCTTCACTTCGACTATGACTCGGAAGAACAACTGATTGCGGTGGCCAATGAACATAGAAGAGTTTTTCAATTTGCTCTCGATCCCAACGGCGAGATTGTTGGAGAAACCGGCTTCGACGGCTTATCGCGGACCTATTTGCGCGACGCGGCGGGGCAAATCCGCAAGCTTCAGCGCCCGCAAGGCCGCTATTCCCTTTATTCCTACGATGCGGCCGGCCGGGTAACGGAAATTCTCCACCATGATGGAGAGCGTGAAAAATACTCTTACGGCCCTGATGGGTCGCTGGCTCGAGCGAGCAATTCAGCGGCGACCCTGGAGTTTGAACGTGATCCACTCGGGCGGTTGTTACGCGAGTCGAGCGGGAGATATTGGGTGGCGTCGCAGTATGACGTCCTCGGCTGCCGCGTGCATTTATCGTCGTCCCTGGGTTTCGAAAAATCCATAACGCGGGATCAGCAGGGCAACGTCAGCGCGATCTCCAGTGGAGCTGCAACGTCTTTTACCACCCATTTTGTCCGGGACACCACCGGTTTGGAGATGCAGCGCACTATGCCAGGCGGCCTCTACAGCCGTTGGCAGAGGGACCGGCTGGGTCGTCCAGTGCGGCAGGAAATAGGCGGTGGGCGGGAGATCCACAGCAGCAAAATCTATGTGTGGGGATTGAACGACCGCTTATTGAAAATAGTGGATTCGCTCGGACGGGAGACACTCTTCCAGCACGACATATTGGGAAATCTTGCATCTGCACGCTACGCCGACAACAGTTTTGATTTGCGACTGCCGGACGCCGTTGGCAACCTGTTTCGAACCGAGGCGCAAAAAGACCGGGAGTACGGCCCCGCCGGACAGCTGCTGGCCAGTCACAGTAAACAGGGTACGACGCGCTACGAATACGACCCGGAAGGCAACTTGATCGCCAAGATAGAGCCGGGCGGCCGGGTTTGGCGCTATGAATGGAGTGGGCCCGGGTATTTGAAAAAAGTGGTGCGGCCCGATAAAAAAGAAGTTTTGTTTGAATACGATCCCCTAGGGCGCCGCATCAGCAAAACATTTGCTGGAAAAACCACCCGCTGGGTATGGGACGGCAATAATCCGCTGCACGAATGGGTGGAGGCAATCCGCCAGCCGCTGGTGCTGCGACCCCGTGTGCCGACGGATGCGGCGGCTGAGGCGAGCGCTGCCGATCAACGCTCGGCAAAGCTGCAGCCGCTGCAGTCTCAAGCGCCGCCTGTCGTACCGGAGGGCAGCGAACAAACGCCCATCAGCTGGATATTCGAGCCAGAAACCTATGCGCCTATCGCGAAAATGGTGGGCGCGGAATATTTTTCCATAGTGACGGATTATATGGACGTTCCTGTGGCAATGTTCGATGCCAAAGGGGCGAAGGTCTGGTCAGCAGAACTCGATATTTGGGGCAAGGTCCGCGGCGCGGCCGGCGAGAAAAATCTCTGTCCGTTTCGCCGACCAGGACAGTATGAAGATCTGGAAACGGGACTGTATTACAATCGCTTCCGTTATTATGATCCTGAGATAGGCCAGTACATAGCGCAAGATCCGCTGGGGCTGGACGGCGATTACCATCTCTACCGGTATGTAACCGATCCGGTGATTTGGGCTGACGAGTTGGGCTTGACCAACAAATACCGCCGTAAAAACGGTCAGTTTGGCAGTAAACCGGGCCCGAAACCCAAACCAAAGCCCAGTGTTCATGGCAACAGTAAAACCTCCACCAAACCGGCCGTGCTCTACGCGATGTATGACGACCAGGGTGATTTCCAAAAATGGGGTATAACCCAGGAAACTGGGGATCCCAAAAAACGATATGGCAACGCCTTGCCCCCCGGATGGGACGTGCAAGAAAAGGCCCGCGGTCCGCGTGGCGATATGCTCGCATTGGAGCGGGAGTTGACGGAACACGATCCCGGGCCATTGAACAAAGAGAAATGGGCCGGCTCGAAAAAAGGCCAGCCAATGGGTGCAAAAGCCACAAAGGTTTGCGGAACCAAATAATGAGCCAAATAATGAATCGAATCGAAGTGATTGTGACGGGCCAATACGGCGGCAACGATGCGGGGGACGCTGCCCGCGTGCTGATTACTCAGTTGAAACAGAAGATTCGACATCCCGACGTCGCCGCCTGCGACAGGGATCTCCAAGTCCGCTTCAATCTCTTCGTATCTGGTGAGATCACTCAATTTAAAGGACCGTCTGGTTATACCGGGGCAAAACTGCAACTGGCGAAAGGCTACGTCACCTGCGATTTAATTATGCAGCCTGACGTGTGGCAAAGCGGGGCCGCGGCAATAAAAGAATTTTTCAAGGGCGCATTGGCGACGGCATTTGAGGATCTTGCGGAGAAGCTGAAAAAGAAGGGCGTCCTGTTCGATTGTGAGGCTGTCAATGCGTTCATTGCCCAAGCAGTTTGATCGAATCTCCGCTGCCCAAAGATTCCGCGGCGAAGATTAGTGCTGCCGACTAAGCGAGGAGCGGCATCCAGGATGCACGGTGGGGAGTTGCCCTCGCCAGATTCGCGCCCTGGGCACTCGCAGCGGTCGCTGGAAGAGCGCTTCGCGTGATTCCCGATGCGGCGCACCTGGTTCCTTTTTTTCTCGCCTCCCTGCTGATCGGCATGGCCAAGACAGGAGTGCAGGGCGCGGGCATGTTAGCGATCCCACTGCTCGCCCTGGTATTTGGTGCGCGCGTTTCAGCCGGCCTGATTTTGCCCACGCTCATCCTCGCGGACATTTTAGCCGTGCTCTATTATCGTCGCCACGCGGACTGGTCGATTTTATGGCGGCTGTTCCCGTGGGCGGGGTTGGGGATAATGGCGGGCACCTGGCTGGGCGCCGGAATTGACGACGCTACTTTCGCTCGCCTGATGGGTTTTATCATTTGCGCCAGCTTGGCTCTCATGATTTTGTTGGAGCG
>DJFO01000176.1 GCA_002432555.1 Marinagarivorans sp. UBA5870 | reverse complement strand
CCCTGGTGGAGCGTTATGGCCCGGCCCAGTTCTCGGAACAGCTTGGATGGAATCGCTGGCAGGGCAGCTATTTTCACCAGCTTCTGCCCCTGCCCTACACCACCGAAAGTCTCGACCAGGTCAGCTTCAATGTCCGCACCGTGCAAAACACCCTGGGGCGGCGCATTCTGCTGGAGAACCCGGCGCGCTTCATGGATTTGCAGGATGACATAAACGAGGGCGCATTTTTCGCCGAGCTCGTGCGTTCGAGTGGCTGCGGCCTGCTGCTGGACCTCNNCTTCAGGGAACTGCAGACCTACCCGCTGGCGGCCGTGAAGGAAATCCACCTGGGAGGCCACGCCCTGCTCCCGCTCGACGACGATTACATTCTCCTGGTGGATGACCACAGTACCAGCATCTGTAAGCCGGTCTGGCAACTTTACAAAGAAACGCTGATGCAGATGCCCGGACAGGTGGCAACCTTGATCGAATGGGACGAAGAGGTCACCGACCTGGAAACCCTGTTGGAACAGGCGCGCAAGGCAGACCAAATTGCCGAGGAATTGGAGCGAAAAACCGTCGAGGGGACCGAGTCGTGAGTCTGGCCACATTTCAGGATGCTTTTTCCCGCGCGCTCTTCAGCGCCGACCTGGACCCAGCGGTGATCGCGCAGATACCGCACCTCGGCCAGGCATCGGTCATGGCAAAACAATTTGCCACCTATCGCGCCCGGGCGCTCAAGGGTCTCGAGCGGGTACTGCGCGAGGTCTATCCCACCGCCGCCGCGGTCCTAGGAGAGACTGAATTCAGCGCGGCGAGCGGCGCTTTTTTTCTCCAGAGCGCGCCGCGTGCAGTCGATCCAATACTGGTGGCGGAGCCTTTTGCCCAATTTCTCGATCTCTACGCCACGGAAGAAAAACTGCCGCATATCGCCGACGTCGCAACTCTGGACTACGGCTGTTACAAAGCGCGGTATGCCATAGAAGCGACCGCGATGAATACGCGGATTTTTACCGACCTTTCGCCCGAGCAATTGGCGGCGCGGCGCATTCAGCTGCATCCAGCCTGCTTTTGGATGTCCTCGCCCTACGCCATCTATGATGTCTGGCGGTTCCACAACTCCGTATTCTCCGCCAAGCCTCTGACGGTAGAAGCGCCGCAGGAAGTCATCATTATTCGGCCGCGGCTGCAGGTGGAAGTCCACCGGGTGGACGTGGGCCTGGTGAAAGTGCTGGACGCCATAGATGCCGGCGAAACGCTGAACGACGCGCTGATGCAGGGCAGCCTCGCCGACCATCATTTCAACGCTGTGGGCGCGATCCAGTTTTTAATTCAGAACGATTTGATTGTGAGTTTGTATTAAGTTGGAGTTCCCGACCGAGAAACGCTGAGAATTCAGTTATTCGCAAACTTTTCTACCCAGTTTGTTTAAAAACATATAGCGATCGCTGCTACTCATCGCGCAAATACCACCGTCTTGCAGCCATTCAACAACACCCGGTGCTCCGCGTGCCAGCGCACCGCGCGCTGCAGTACCACCGCTTCTATATCGCGGCCGATCTCCACCAATTGCTCGGGCGTCTGGGAGTGGGTCACCCGCTCGACCGCCTGTTCGATAATCGGTCCCTCGTCCAACTCCTCGGTGATGTAATGCGCGGTGGCGCCGATCAGCTTGACGCCGCGGTCGTACGCCTGGTGGTAGGGTTTCGCCCCTTTGAAACCCGGCAGAAACGAGTGGTGAATATTAATTGCGCGACCCGCCAGTTGCTGGCACGCGCTGTTGGAGAGAATCTGCATGTAGCGGGCGAGCACCAGAAAATCCGCCTGCGACTCCTGCATCAGGGCGAGAATGGCCTGCTCCTGTTGCGGTTTATTGTCCGGCGTGACCGGCAGATAGTGATAAGGCAACCCGTACCACTCCACCAGCGACTGCATGTCCTGGTGGTTCGACACTACCGCCACTATCTCCACCGGCAGCGAGCCCTGCTTCCAACCGTTCAAGAGCGCGTTGAGGCAATGCCCCCACTGGGAGACGGCAATCGCCATGCGCGGCTTGTAAGCACCGTCGTAAAGCGCCCAATTCATGCCGTAACGTTTAGCCACCGCGGCGAAGGCGGATTGTATGTCCGCCATGCGTTTGGGTCCTTCGACGGATTCCATCACGGTGCGCATAAAAAATTGCCGCGTGTGCACGTCTTCGAACTGTGATGACTCGCGGATATTGAAACCCTGGAGGGAAAATAAACTGGCGACGGAGGCAACTATGCCCGGCTGGTCCTGGCAGCTGAATTTCAGGATCAGCTGTTCGGTCAGTGCGTCGTCGGTACGGCCGGTAGGAACCATAGATATATACACGCTGCGTAGAAAAAGTGCGGCATTCTAGCAAACGCGGCGCCTATGGCGCCGCTGGCGCCAGCCGATAGTGCCCGGTAATCGGAGCGACCAGAAGGGCATCCTCTTCTTTGGGACCGGCGCCTATATTGTGGATGATGAGCGGCCGGCCGTCGGCCGATCGCCGATCCGACACTATGCCGATATGGGGCAGATTGCCTGGGAGCATCCAGGTCACCAAGTCGCCGGCGCTGTAACGATCCGCGCCCTCGGCAACCGGCAGGCTCGCCCCGACTCGCCGCAAATAGGTCTGCAGGTTGGGCACCCGGCGATGGTCGATATTGGTATCCGGGCGGTTGAGTCCCCACAATTTCGGGTAGAGGGGAAAATTCCGTCGCATGTCCTCATGCACCAATCGCTGCAAATCCACCCCCAAAACGCGATACGCCCGGATGACCACGTCGGTGCAAACGCCGCGCTCGGGAGCAACGTCCCCCATGGGATAGGCGATGCGCTGGTAAGTGCCGTCGTAGGTGCCGGGGCGCAGGGTCTGTTCGCGGGCGGCGCCCACCAATTGCGCGACCCACGCATCGGCGTGGGTGGGCTGCACCTGGATCAGCGCCAGCAGCAGCACCTGAAAAACAATCGTCCTCCACCTCATGGTGCCCGCTCCCGCGCGGGCATGGCGCGCAGCAACGGCTCCATGGCTGCCCCCACGGCAGCAAATCCGCCGAGCAGCCAGCCGCCGTCCACCGGCAGTACGGCGCCGTGAACGAACCCGGCGAAGGGGGATGCCAGAAACAGGCAGACATTGGCTACGTCTTCGGTCAAACCCATGCGCTTCAAAGGCACCGACAGGCGGCAAGCCTCGTGGATTTCGGGAGTCGGTGCCAACCGGCGCATGCCCTCGGTGCCGTCGATCGGGCCTGGGATTACGCTGTTGATGCGAATACCCTCGACGCCCCACTCGAGCGCGAGGGTACGAGTAATCATATCCACCCCGGCTTTGGCGGCGCACACGTGGATTTGGCCCGCCATCGCCATAACGGCCTGGGGAGCGGAAATATTGATCACGCTCGCACCCGGCCGGCGCAAATGAGGATATGCCGCCCGCAGTACGTGATAAGTGCCCAATAAATCAATGTCCACCACCGACTTAAACCCATTGGGCGACATCTTTTCCGCCATGGCGGGGAAGTTGCCGGCGGCACCGGAGACCAGTACATCAAAAGGGCCGAAGGCTGCCGCCACTCCGGCGAGCCCCTGCGCCACACCATCGAAGTCGCGCACGTCCGCGGTAAATCCCATCGCCTTTGCACCGCGCGCCTCCAAGGCCTGCACAGTGTCCGCGACCTTTTGCGGATTGCGGCTGGCGACCGCCACCTGCGCGCCCGCGGCGGCAAAGGCCTCGGCTATGCCACGATTGATGCCGCTAGTGCCGCCGATGACCACGACGGTTTTATCGCTGAAATCCAAGCTGAACATGTTTTTCTCCAATAGGAATCGGCCGCGGCTCGATTAATCAAAACGGGAAAAATCCGGGGCTCGTTTGCTGAAGAAGGCGGCGGCGGCCTCGGCAAATTCGGGCCCGCGCAGGGCTTCGGCGAAGGCCTGGGTCTCTTCAGTGAAAGCCGCTTGCACCGCCGGCAGCAACGGCGCGCGCAACAGCGCTTTGGTGCGCCGCAGGGCCGCGGGTGCCATGGTCGCCAACTGTAACGCGCGCGCGCGCGCGATCTCCAAGGGGGCCTCGACAACCTCGTTGATCAGGCCGGCCGCGGCGGCCTCGGCCGCGCGGAAGGCGCGCCCAAGTAACAACCATTCGCTGGCGCGCGCATGTCCCACCAGGCGGGGTAAAAGGTACGAGGAGGCAAATTCCGGACACACCCCCAGCTGGACAAAAGGCAGCTTAAATTCGCTGCGGGGGCTCGCATAAATCAGGTCGCAGTGGAGCAGCAGGGTGGTACCTATGCCGATCGCCACCCCGTCGACGGCCGCCACCACCGGTTTGGGAAATGCCAGCAGCGCCTGCATAAAACGGACAAGGGGCGATTCGTCCCCGGCGACTTCACCACTTTGGACAAAGTCGACCAGGTCGTTGCCGCTGCTAAAGCAGCCGCCGGCACCGGTGAGCAGCAGCACCCGCACCTCTCGGTCGCCTGCCGCCTCGGTGACTGCCTCCGCCAAATGCCGGTACATGGCGAGGTTGAGCGCATTTTTGCGCTCCGGCCGGTCAAATGTCAGTTCCTGCACCGCCCCCTGCCGCAGGGCGGTAATTCCCGTGTTTGTCATATGGCACCACCTCCAGCTTCCTATCGCCCGTCTGAGTTTCCCCGCCGCGGCTTGCATCTCCAAGCGGGGCCGTTACAATCGCCAGCTCCCTGCGGTTATCGCCAGCCAAGACTTTTTTTATGACCATTCGCGCCCTGCTCACCGAACGCGCCNNGCCCTGCTGGCCGCCGGCATTCCCGCCGACTGCGAGCCCCACTTGGCGCCGGGAAAAAATTCCGCATTCGGCGACTATCAAATCAACGGCGCCATGGGCGCCGCAAAAAAGGTGGGCACCAATCCGCGCGCCCTCGCACAGTCCATCGTGGACCATCTCGACCTGCGCGGCATAGCGGAGAAGATCGAAATTGCCGGGCCGGGCTTCATCAA
>DJFO01000399.1 GCA_002432555.1 Marinagarivorans sp. UBA5870 | reverse complement strand
CGCACCGGCGTCGTCTTCGAAGGTTGCGATTTTTTCGTCGAACAGGCTGTCGGCGGAGCGGCGTCCCACCACCGTGACATTGCCCTTGTAAAGCTTGACCCGGACCTCGCCATTAACAAAGGCCTGCGATTCGTCGATGGCCTTCTGCAACATCAGGCGCTCGGGGGACCACCAGTAGCCGTTGTAAATCATCGAGGCGTAACGAGCGATAAAGGAGTCCTTCAGGTGCGCGACTTCCCGATCCAGAGTGATGGATTCAATGGCGCGGTGCGCTTTGAGCATGATGGTGCCGCCGGGGNNGTAACAGCCGCGGGATTTCATGCCGACGTAGCGGTTTTCCACCAGGTCCAAGCGGCCAATACCGTGGGCGCCGCCGATTTTGTTCAGGGTGGCCAGCACCGTCGCAGGCGACATGGCCTGACCGTTGAGCGCAACTATGTCGCCGCCCTTGTACGTCAGCTCGAGATATTCGGGTTTATCGGGCGCGGCCTCCGGGGCGACGGACCAGCGCCACATGTCTTCTTCCGCTTCCGCCCAGGGATTTTCCAACATGCCGCCCTCGTAGGAGATGTGCAGCAGGTTGGCATCCATGGAGTAAGGGGATTTTTTCTTGTTCTTGGCGAAATCAACCGGAATACTGTGGGTTTCGCAATAGGCCATCAATTTTTCCCGCGAGGTGAGATCCCACTCGCGCCAGGGGGCGATCACCTTGATGCCGGGTTTCAGGGCATAGGCGCCGATTTCGAAGCGCACCTGGTCATTGCCCTTGCCCGTGGCACCATGGGAAATGGCATCGGCGCCCGTGAGCGCAGCGATTTCCACCAGGCGCTTGGCGATCAGCGGCCGCGCAATGGAAGTGCCAAGCAGGTATTCGCCTTCATAGATGGTATTGCCGCGGAACATGGGAAACACAAAATCCCGCACGAACTCTTCCCGCAGGTCTTCGATATAAATTTCCTTCACTCCCAGGGCCTGCGCCTTGGCGCGGGCGGGCTCCAACTCTTCGCCCTGGCCTATGTCCGCGGTAAAGGTCACCACTTCACAGTGATAGGTGTCTTGCAACCAGCGCACGATAACGGAGGTATCCAGACCGCCGGAATAAGCCAAAACTACCTTTTTGATGGAAGACATGCAGCTCTCCAAAGTTCAAAAGCGGAGGGTGAGGAAGTGGGCGGATTCGCCTGGGCGCGCATTGTAGCGTCATAGTCGACGAATTAACAGTAATCCGGCGGGGGTTGAGGCATACTGGCCGGCAGCCGGTTTTTGCCGATCCGCTTGGACCCTTTTGTTGGGTTTTGCGGCGCCGAATGAGATCGTCAGGCAGAACCATTCGATCGACACGTAATCCAACGCACCATGTCAAATCGTCGCCCTCCCTTGTCCATCGTTCTCTGCCACCGCTGGTTGTGGCCGCTGGCGTTGCTGATGTTCGCGCTCACCCAAGCGCACGCCGCGGACAACCGCGCCGATCACGGCACCACCCCCTACCCTATCTGGTCCGACCTCAGCTACTTCGAACGCAGCGCCCTCGGCGATTTGCACAAGGCCAGAAATGGCGACCCCGAGGCCCTGCTCGCGCTTTATCTGGTTGCTTCGGGCGCGCGGAGTTTCGACGACTATACCCGCGTGCAAACCCGCATCCGCCAGTTCGTCCAGCAGGCGCAAAAGCACATAGTGGAAAAAGACAACGAGTGGTTGGTGGGCCAACTGCTCAATCACACCATGCACAATGGTTTTTTCCTCAAAGAGAGCAAAGGCGGCGCACCCAACGGATATGTGATCGAGCAGTCGCGACTGTTGGGAATCTTCGAAACCGGCGAGTTCAATTGCATCAGCGCCAGCCTCCTATACGCCGTGCTCGCCCGGCACTTCGATCTGGAAGTTCAAGGCGTGCTTTTGCCATCCCACGCTTTTATTCAGCTCAACCTCGACGACGGCCGCGAGATCGACGTGGAAACCACGAGCCCCGGCGGTTACGACCAGGTGCACGACGAGGCCTTTTACGAGCGCAACAACAACGACTGGTTCGCCAGCCGCGGTCTGCAGCCAATGACATTCAGCGACTATCTCAACCGGGAGCGAGTAAGTGCCGCGGACCTCGCCGCGCGCAATATGTTGAATCAGCACACGGTCAGCAGCCGGATGGACGAGAAGGACAGCGCCCGCCTCGCGGAAATCAGTGCTTTCATCGACCCGCGTAATACCATGGCCCAGGAAAAGCGCCTCTATTTCTACAACCGGGAAATCCACGCCCTGGTGGTGAACCAGGACTGGGCGACCCTGAAGCGGCTGTTCGATACCACTTACGCAAAAGTCCTGGCGGACAGCCAGCAGCACCCGCTAGCGAATACGCTGCACCACGCCCTGCATATGTATATGTCCGGGGCCATGCTGACTTACGCCCAGTTGGGCGATACCGAGCAGACCCTGGCGGTGATGGGGGAACTGCTCGGCCGGGGTCTTGCGCGTGGAGAAGGCCAGGAGCAACAGGATCTGGAACTGCGGGTGACCAACGCGGTGAGTGTGCTCATGAGCAAACTGGCCGAGCGGCGCATGTTCGACGAGGGGCTGCTGGTGCTCGCCCTCACCGAGGGCCATCTAACCAATCCCCAGTCCTGGCCGGACATGGTGAACTGGTTTTACCTGCGCTGGGCGGAGTATCAGTGGAACCAGAAAAACTGGAGTGAGGTGGTCACCATTCTCACGGAGTACCTGAACCAGCACAAAACGCTGGTGCAGGACCCCAATCACCCGCACGAAGTCATCGGCTCCGCCTACAACAATTGGGTATTGGAACTCGTGGAGGCCAAGGACCTGGAACAAGCCACAGTGATCGCGCGGGAATGTCGCGCGCAATTTTCTGCCGGGGTGTGCGCCCGGGCGCAAAAAATCCTCGAACAGGGACAGAAGCTCCGCAAATCCTAGTTCGCACCTGGGACGAAACCGCAAAGCCGGTTTCGGCAGACCCAACCCATTGTTCACCCTTTGAGCCAACCGGTTTGCGTTGCGCCCCAGGTGCCGCGCCGATGCTATGTGGCAGGTGCACCAACTTTGGCGGATCGCCTTGCGGCATCCGCCCTAAGGCGCAGCGTCCTTGGCCAGCTCGATTTTCTCCAGTCGGATGGTGACCCGGCGGTTCGTCGCGCGCCCCGCCACCGTCTCGTTGCTCGCCACCGGATAACGCTCACCGTGCCAGCGGCTGACGATCGCCTCCTTGGGCACCCCTTTGCCGACCAAATACTCGGCAACTTCCTCCGCGCGCTTCTGCGAGAGCGCCACATTGTCTTCCCGGCCTCCGACGCTGTCCGTATGGCCATCAATGTAAAATTCTTTCACGGAAGGGTCCGCCTTGACGTAGGTCGCCAAGTTGTCCAGTTTGCGCAATTCCGACGGCGCCAGGTCTTCGAATTGAGTGGAGCCGAAATAGACCGCCGTGCGTTTGACCTGGTCGAAGTTCGCCGGCAGCAAACCGGCCAGGCAGTCGAGGTAAATATCATAAGCCGCGCGAAATCCCACCGTCGAAATCGCCACCTGCGCGGGATCTTCAGCGCCGTACCAGGGGTCGCGACTGAACACCAGTTCAAATCCGCGGGCGAGTTCCGCCAACATGCGTTCGGTAGTTGAAGTCGGCAATTGAATAGCCAGCACATCCTGCGCGACCTCGACCGCCGCGAGCTCCACGCGCGCGGGCACTTCGGCCCACACCGGCGTGCGCGCAACCAGCGCGGCCTGCCCCACCTTGAAACGGTGCACCGTGCCCTGGAGGTAAAACCGTGAGGTTTCACCGGCGCGNNGTCTCAAACACCGCGCTGCCGTAAAGCGGGACCGTATGCACCATCGCGCACTCAAAAACAGAGGTCTGCGCCTGCCAGGCGCCGTCCTCGAGGAAGCTGCTGTAGACCGTAGCGCCCGCCTTGCACTGCCAAAGCCCAATGACCAACACCGACCTGCTCAAACACCTCGCCAACCGCATAATCACACCCGTCAAACTGTCCTGCACCGGCACTCAAGGCACTCTGCCGCCGGCCTTGCTCTTCCGTTTTATATCGGCCGGCCGCGCCTGTGCTTTAGCAGTCGTTTCCGGTAGCATGTGCTCCCTCGTTTGTTCGCTCCAGGCTTCCACCCCGCATGATTGACAGCATCACCCTCACAGCTCCCGACGACTGGCACATCCACCTGCGCGACGGGGACGCCCTCGACTTTACGGTGGGGGACGCGGCGCGGCAGTTCCGCCGCGCCGTGATCATGCCCAACCTGGTGCCGCCGGTTCTCGATGCCGAACAGGCGCTCGCCTATAAAGCGCGCATCCAGGAGCGAGTCCCCGCGGGTTTGAGCTTCGAGCCTTTGATGGTTTTGTATTTGACGGACCGCACCTCGGCCGCGGACATAGCCGCCGCCAAAGCGGCCGGCGTGGTGGCGTGTAAGCTGTACCCAGCCGGCGCTACCACCAATTCTGCGTCCGGAGTGACGGACATCGAGAAACTCACCCCCACCCTTGCGGCTATGGCCGAGCACGGCCTGTTGCTCCTGATACACGGGGAAGTCACCCACGCGGAAGTGGACATCTTCGATCGCGAGCAAGTTTTCATCGACCGGGTCCTGGCGCCGCTGCGCGCGCGGTTACCGCAGTTGAAAATCGTGCTGGAACATATCACCACGGCTGGGGCCGCGGACTTCGTGCGGGACGCGGGGCCCAACACAGCGGCGACCATCACCGCCCACCATCTATTGTTCAACCGCAACCACATGCTGGTCGGCGGAATTAGGCCCCATTATTACTGCCTGCCCGTGCTCAAGCGCAGCACTCATCAGCAGGCGCTGATCTCGGCCGCCACCAGCGGCAATGCCAAGTTTTTTCTGGGCACCGACTCGGCACCTCACGCCCGCCTCAGAAAAGAAACCGCTTGCGGCTGCGCCGGCGCCTACACCGCCTGCGCCGCGCTCGAACTTTATGCCGAGGCGTTCGAGGCAGCGGGTGCGCTGGACAAACTGGAGGGATTTGCCAGTTTTTACGGTGCCGACTTTTATGGCCTGCCGCGCAACCGCGGCACGGTCACTTTGCGGCGCGACAGCTGGCGGCTGCCGGATGTCCTGCCTTTTGGTGCCGACACCCTGGTGCCGCTGCGCGCGGGGGAAACGCTGCGCTGGCGGCTGCAGACAGTTGCCCCCGCCGGGCCTGAGGAACGCGCGTGAGCACAACCGAAAAAACCATGTCCACTCCCTTTAGCGAACGTTTTCGCGGTTTCATGCCGGTAATCATCGACGTGGAGACTGGCGGATTCAATCCGCGCACGGATGCGCTGTTGGAGATAGCCGCGGTCACTCTGGATATGGACGACAACGGTGAGCTGCAGATCGACACGACCTACGAATTTCATCTCGACCCCTTCGAAGGGGCCAACATCGAGCAGTCCGCGCTGGATTTTACCGGCATCGACCTACAGAGCGAGAGCCGCATTGCGGTTCCAGAAAGCCTGGCGCTCACGGATATATTCCAAGCGATCCGCCGCAAGGTAAAACAGTACGAATGCACGCGGGCCATCATGGTCGCCCACAACGCCCATTTCGACTTGAGCTTTGTCAACGCGGCCTCGGAGCGCTGCGATATCAAGCGCAATCCTTTTCACCCTTTCTCCTGCTTCGACACCGCCACGCTTGCCGGCCTGGCCTACGGCCACACGGTTCTGGCGCGAGCGTGCCAACTCGCTTCCATCGAGTTTTCCAACCGCGAAGCCCATTGCGCCGCCTACGACGCGCGCAAGACCGCCGAGCTTTTCTGCCGGATCGTCAACAAGTGGAAAAATATGGGGGGCTGGCCCCTCGGAACAGGTGCACTCGATCTTTCTGCGCTGGATCTCTCGCCGGAAGCTTAATCTCTACTGCCACCCGAGCAGCGCGCGCAAGGGCGGCACCAAATCCGCGGCCATCTGCCGGTGCTGCTCGCGATTTGGATGGAAATCCAAAAGGTCTCCCGGATAATTGTTGGAGGGCAGGTAATGCACCCGCGGGTCCTGCACCCGCTCTATGGCAGCCAGGATATAGCCCGTCAAAGTCGCCTTACTTTCCCCCGACAAAATTGCCCCTTCGGTGAGAACAATCAAAGCGCGCGGATGGTTGGCGCGCAATTTTTGCAACAGCGCCACGTAGGCGTCTACATAGGACCCGGCCGCCGGAATGCCCGGCGCAAAATCATTGGTGCCTATGGCGCTGAGGATTAGGTCGGGCGCATATTGTCGATGATCCCACGGCACCGCCGCGTCGGCATCGCCGGCGGCGAGCGCAAAAAACTCCGCGAGCCGAGCTTGGCGGGTGTCGTTATCCCAAGTGCGCACCAATCCCCGGCCACCCCAGCAGACTAGGTGCACCTGGGCCTGGAGCGCGCGGGCAACGAGCGCACCATAGGATTCGGTGGCGTTCCACCAGGCAGAATTTTTGATTTCACCGCCTACTCGATCGATCGCTTCGCCGCAAGTGACCGAATCACCAAGCACCAGGATCCGGCGATCCGGCCATGCGGACGGTGTCAGAAAACGCTTGCCGTCCAGCGTAAAGTCGCCGAGCGTGACGAGACCCTGCCAGGACTCGGTGAGATGGCTGATTTCCACTTCGTGAATTCCCGCTGCGGGAAAGGCAAAGAGGTCAAGGCGCTGCCAATCGGGCTCCACCCGGATTCGCCGCATCTCGTTGCCGTCAACCCGCACCATCAGCCAAGATTGGCCGGATGTGCTGCGCAAATTCACGTTCAAACGCGAGCCCTCCGCGCGCACCCGAAATGTGACTCCCGGATAGCCGAATGTCCGGCTGCCGTCAGTTGCCGCGGCGGTACGACCCATGACACCGACCGCGGGATCGGTGGCCGGAATCCGCACCACCTGCGCGGCGCAGCCGCTCAGCAGCCAAATCAGGATCAATCCAAATGCCCTCGCCATGCGCGAATCCTCTAATTCTGCGGCTGCAGCAGTTGCTGGATATCCGACACCAGGGCTGCCGTCCAAACCGCGTAACCCGCGGCGGTCGGATGGAGAAAATCCGCCATCATGTCCGGCGGTATGCTGCCGTCCGCGGCGAGAAAAAGAGGTCCGTAATCTTTAAATACAATGCGCTTCTTGTCCGCAAGACGGGACACGGCCTGATTCAGTTTGCGCACGTCCTGGCGGCGCGGAGAATTGGCCGCCTGCTCGAACGGCAAAACACCATTCAGCAGAATTTTGCTCGCCGGCCAGGCCAGTTGAACCTGGCGCACCACCGCTTCCACACCCGCGGCAACTTGCGCTGGCGTTTCCTGCAGATGCCCAAAATTGTTGACGCCTATCATGACTACCACCACCCTGGGCCGCAGGTTGCCAATGGCGCCGTGCTGCAGCCGCCAGAGGACATTGCCCGTATGGTCGCCGCCTATAGCGAAATTTGCAGCCTTGAGCGGGACAAGCTCCCGCTGCCAAATCTGCCAATCCCAGCCGGCGACAATCGAATCGCCGAGGAACAGCACATCGACCTCATCGAACTGCGCTGCCAGTACGTCCTCGGCGTGCAGGCGATCCCAGGCGGCGATTGACATCCAGGGGAAGTCCGCCGCACGTTTGGTCGGCTGTACGCCAACCGCACCCGCAGCGGGCGCCGCCGCAACGAGGTCAGCCAAAAACAAACAAAAAAGAAAGATGAGAGATTGGAAGCGAGGCATCCCGAGTCCTGCGTGGTTTATCGGTTATCCGCTAAGCATAGAAAAGAAAATCGCTGGAGTGCAAAAATACAGAAGGCCGGTCGCCCGGCCTTCTGTACTCAAGAAAAACAACTTACAGCTTATCGGCGTGCTCGCTCAGATAAGCAGCCACGCCCTGCGGAGTGGCGGTCATGCCTTTGTCGCCTTCCTGCCAGCCGGCGGGGCAGACTTCGCCGTGCTCTTGGTGGAAACTGAGGGCATCCACCATGCGCAGCATTTCGTCAACATTGCGACCCAGCGGCAAATCGTTTACCACCTGGTGCCGCACTGTGCCTTCTTCGTCAATGAGGAACGAGCCGCGATACGCCACCCCACCGGCGGACTCCACGTCGTAAGCCTTGGCGATCGCGTGGGTTATGTCCGCGACCAAGGTATATTTCACCGCGCCTATGCCGCCCTCGCTGACCGGCGTGTTGCGCCAGGCATTGTGGGTGAAGTGTGAGTCGATGGATACACCGATCACTTCAGTGCCGCGCTTTTTGAACTCTTCGTAACGGTGATCGAAAGCCAACAGCTCTGACGGGCACACAAAGGTAAAGTCGAGAGGGTAGAAAAATACCACGACCTTCTTACCTGCGGTCGCTTTGACAAAGTTGAATTCGTCGACGATTTCACCATTGCCCAGCACTGCGGGTGCGGTGAAATCCGGCGCGGGTTTGCCAACGAGTACGCCCATTTTTTATGTCTCCGGTAATGATTATGACGGTTGGTGGACAAAACAGGTCCAAAATGAAAAACCCTTATTGCGGCATGTTTCCATGATTTCAACCCTGCCACAGCGCCCGCAAAGAAAAATTCCTGCGCACTGCGCCGAAACAGCCCCCTGGTAACAGCGGACCTAAACGGCACCATCCTACACTTCCCGCCGGCGCGTGGCGCGATTGTATTTGCGCATCTTCGCAATAACGTTTTTCTATGCGATCCCTGTCACATTCAAGCCGAGAAAGGCGTTCAAATCCTAGCCAGATCAGTATTGACAACCATTATCATTTGCATTAATTTTTAACCAAACGAACAACAGCTCTCGGTTCTCATTATGTACGTGTGTCTGTGCAAGGGGATTACGGACGGCCAAATCCGCGCCGCCGCGGCCAATGGTGCCTCGATTCGCGACATTCGCGACCAGTTGGGAGTTATGACCGAATGCGGCAAATGCGCCTGCCTAACGCGCGATATAGTGCGAGCAACCGCGCCGCAGGGAAACGATGGAAAAACCCTTTGGGCTATGGCCTGAATGCGACAGCAAAGGTGTCCGGGGCACTGGCGTAGTCACTCCGTGAACCAAAGCTGAAACGCCCTGCCCTCCTTGATGTCAATCGCTCCCAACCGGGACGCGCACTTCGCTCCGTTTGACAGAGTATTCCTACACCGCCAAACTTCGCCGTTACGCCAACCAAAAAAAGGGCTGACGATGAAAGGCGACGTCAAGGTTATAGAACACCTCAACAAAATCCTCGGCAACGAACTGATTGCCATCAACCAATATTTTTTACATGCCCGCATGTACAAGAACTGGGGCCTTAAGGAACTGGCCGATCACGAATACCACGAATCCATTGATGAAATGAAACACGCCGACAAGTTGGTGGAGCGAATCCTTTTTCTCGATGGGCTTCCCAACCTGCAAAACCTCGGCAAATTGCTGATCGGCGAAAACGTGCGCGAGATGCTCGACTGTGACCTCCAACTCGAACTCAAGGCNNATCCCTGATCTGAAAGACGCCATCGCGTACTGCGAGTCGGTACGGGACTATAAATCGCGCGAAATGCTGGAGGACATACTTCAATCGGAAGAAGAGCATGTCGACTGGCTGGAAACTCAGTTGAGCTTGATCGACAAGATTACGCTGGAGAATTATCTCCAGTCCAAGATGGGCAGCTAAGAACTCGCAAACTCGCGCCCCGCGGCACACATTGGCAGGGNNCGGAACCGCAACGCGGGTTCCGCCCATGGGCCCGCACAACATTGTCTTCAGTGGAAGCCACGCCGGCAGGTCGACAGAGGTTAGTGCCGCGGCTCTGGCGGCGCCTTGCGGTATCCGCCCTACGGCGCTGCCCAGGCCGCCGGCAGCGCGGGCGGAAACAAGCGGAAACAAGCCCCCATCCCTACAGCGCCGGCAGGAGAATTTCAAATACCACGCGACCGCCGTCCGGGTGGTTGAAAGCCCGCACTTTGCCGCGGTGGAACCGCACAATCAGCCGCACCATGTAGAGGCCGAGCCCGAGATGCTGCCCGCCCTCTTCCCGCAAACTGATCATGGAATCGAAAATCCGTTCCTGCAGCGCGTCGGGCAGTGGCGGCCCGGTATTGATTACCTGCAGGCAAACCTGTCGATCCCGCAACTGGAGATTGAATTCCACCACTCCCTGGGGGNNCACATCTGCGCCAATAGTTCTGGCGCTGCCGAGATGACAAAGGGCCCATCGGTCTCAACCGTCAGGCGCAGGTGGCAGGGCGCGTATATGTCGCTGTAGCTGTGCACCAGCTGTTGCAGTAATTCCCGCCAATCGACCCGCTCCAATTCGCTGTGTTGCAGGGTCTGCTCCAGGCGCGCGGCGGCGCTCATGGAATTCAAAATAGTGGAGAGCCGCTGCAGTCCGTCACTCGCCCGGTCGAGGTAAACACGCTGATCCAAAGGTGACTCAACTTGCGCCAGATTATCCAGCGAGCTGCGCACTATCGCCAGCGGAGTGCGCAATTCGTGGGAGAGTTTGCCTGCGAGTGTTTCGAGGTATTGGTTGTAGTCCTGCAGCCGCCGCAGCAGCGCCGTATAACTGCGGGCGAGATCCCCTATTTCGTCGCGGCTGCGCGCCGCGGGAAAACCGGCGCGAATTCGACCGTCCGCGTCAACCGCCTGCTGCGCGGCCCGGCTCAATCTGCGGATCCGCCAGGACAGCACACTCGCATAAGCCAGCAGCGTGACTCCGGCAAAGCCCGTGGCCACCACGGAATAAAACAACAACCGGCCCAGGGCTCCGGTAGTCAAGGCGGAAACGGCATCCATGGATTGTTCGGCGACTACCGCAAGCGGCGTCGATCCGAGCCCGACCGGCGCGGCGACCCGGCCGACAGGCACGTTCGCCCATAAGTACCAGGCGCCGCTGGCCCGGCCCGCCAGACCCCTTTGCACCTCTGAGCCCGTCATCTGCCAAGGCGCGCTCCCGAGTTCAGGCAATTGCGGTTGACCGAGTAAACGCTGCACCAGCCAAGGACCCAGGGTGGCGTCCGGGCTCTGTCTTTCGGCCAAGAGCACGCCGGCTTGGCCGATAATCCAGCCGTCTTCGGCGACCAGGGACAATCGCACCCCGGGGCGCACAAACACCGCGAGCGCGTCCGCGAGCGCAATTTCGGGGACGATCAGGGGCCGCAGCTGAGTGGACTGCGTCGAAGCCTTAGCTGCACCATCCTTAACCAGCAGGGCCAGCCCCCGATCCGCCCAAGACAGGGGTAGTCGCAGCTCCAGGGAATAGGCGTCTTCGGCTTCTTGCCAGACGCCTGTACTTCGGTGCTCTCGCTGCCAACCACCGTCGTCGAGCTGCCGTTCAACCGTGACGCTACCGGGCGCAGCGGAATAAAAACGCAAGGCCATGGGCCCTCTGCCGCCCCCCTCGAGGAGTAACTGCAGATGATCCGTTTCCTCTAAGGGTCGTGCGGGGTCAAAAAACTGCCGACTCGAATCGGTCACCTCGACCAGGCCGTACAAAATGCCATCCCTGTGGCCCCACACAATCGAGATCGGAGGTGTGAAATCGAGAAACTGCTGCGGCAGGTCAAAGCCGCGCCAATCATCGCTGTAACCGTCGACGACGACCGGTCCACTCAGGGCGTGCGCATAAAAAGCGTGTGGCTTTTGCGCGGGTAACGCCGTCTCCGCGGATCGGCTTTGCGGCGGTTCGACGCCTGGGGGCTCCTCGATGGGAAGCGGCTCCGTGAACACCTCTCCCGCTGCGGGCGTTGTTGAACCCGATAGCCGTGCCGGCAGCCCGTCTCGCAGCGGGGCCAGTTTTTGTTGCAGGTGCTCCGCCATATCCCGGTCTGCCGCCACCCTCGAGGCCACAGCCTGAGCGGTGGCCTCGAGGGTGCTCTGTTGGCCCAATCGCAAAGTGTTGTGCATCTCCCGCACGTATTGGCAGCCGGCCCACGGTAATACCAGGGTCAGGGAAGCCATCAACAGCAATTGTCGGCGCAGGGCCATAGGTCAGCTCACAGCACCCAGCGATAACCCATTCCGTAAGCGGTCTGGATTTGGTCGAAGCCCTCATCGAGCTCCTTGAACTTGCGTCTGATGCGCTTGATATGGGAGGTGATAGTGTTGTCGTCCAGCACGACTTTGGCCGCATCCATCAGCTGCTGGCGGTTTTTTACGTGCCCGGGGTGATTGGCGAGAGCGTGGACAATCCAAAACTCCGTCACCGTCAAGTCCAGCGCCTGGCCGCGCCAGGCGATGGCCATGCGCTCGATG
>DJFO01000402.1 GCA_002432555.1 Marinagarivorans sp. UBA5870 | reverse complement strand
TACGCGCCCCGGCTACGCGCCCCGAATCATTTACCCAACGTGGCAAAATCCGGGGGCTGCCGCCGGTGGCGGGTGGCCGCTTCGTAGGCGAAGGCAATTTTGAGCAATACCGGCTCGGCAAACGGCCGTCCCAGAAAATCGATGCCCACCGGCAGCTGCGCCTTGATCGGTCCCACCAAGATGGTCGGAATGCCGGATTCCTCGCCGCTCGGCGCCACTTTTGGCAGGGGTATTTTGGGGTCGGGAATGCGGTCCCAGATTTCTTTGGTGAATCCGGCCGGCACGGTGATGGCGGGAAACCCCTGCACGCCGAGAAAATTCCACATGCCGTAATTGCTGATGCCGTTGAAGTTTGGATCGCGCGGGGTGTTGATCTTGCGCGGTGGAATCAAACCGGTGGGATAAACGAGGGCGTCCAGCTGGAGCTCGGCCATCGTTTGCAGGACAATCTGCTGCACGGCGAAACGCTTCTGCAGGCGCAACCGGTTGTCGTATATCAGCGGCTCGTTGGTGCGCATCAGCGTGGCTTTTTTATCGCCTTCAAAAATATCCACGAAAAATTTCGAAGAGTTGATCAGGTCTTCAATGGATTTGATCTTGGCATCGCCGCGCTCGCGCAAATAAAGGTTAAAGCCGTATTTGCTCTCGCCGGTGATCGCCGCCGCGCCCAGATCGCGCAGGGTGATATTGTCGGGTACCCGGGCTGGGTCAAAACGCAGATCGAGCAATTTGTTCACGTGGTCCTGCTTGGGCGCGCCGGCGGCATCCACTGGGAATAACTCGGGGAATAATTGGGTCCAGGTGCTGTTTTGTAGGCCGGGATTGTAACGCCGGATAGCGCCGGTAAATAAACCTTCCGGCGGCGGTTCCACTATAGTGGCACCGAGCTGGCGCAAGTCGTCGATGGCTTTTTCAGCCAGGGCGATATTGCTGGCGTACAGCGGGCTGCCGAACACTTTTTTATCCATATACTCGCGCACCACGCCAATGCGCACGCCCTCCAGACTTTTATTGCGAAGAAAATTATTGCCGAGAAAATGTTCGTAAGGTTTATCCGGGGTCCGACCTATGGCGAAAGCGGTCAGCTCATCCTCCGGATCGTAGCCGGCGATCACGCTTAATACTTTCGCGGCGTCCTCCACGGTGCGCGTGATCGGACCTGTGCGCGTATTGAAACCGCGGTTGAACATGCCGATGCGGCTGATCAACTCCTGGGTGGGGGAAATGCCGATGGTATTGGCGTATTGGGCCGGGGCGCGGATGGAGGGACCGGATTCCTCGCCTATGCCGACTGTCACAAAGTTGGCCGCGACCGACGTGGCCGAGCCGCCGCTGGAGCCGCCGGGAACCCGCTCCGTGTCATAGGGATTAACGATAGTCCCGCCGAAGGCGCTGCGAAATCCGGAGGCGTATTCCCCCATATTCGCTTTCGCCAAAATAATGGCCCCGGCCGCGCGCAGGCGCACAATAAAATTGGCATCACGCGGCGGCCGATCGTTGGCGTAAGCGGCGTCGCCACCGGAGGTCGTGCGCATATCAAAAGTATCGTATTGATCTTTCACGGCCACGGTAACGCAGTGGAGGGGCCCGCTGAGTTTGCCGGTTTTGGCAAATTGGGCATCGATCTGCGCTGCGGTTTCCAGCGCGTCCGGCATTTGCGGATCGGCGTCTGCCGGGTCGGTCAGGCTGCGCGCCTTACGCGCATCGAAGCCCCATTTGCGCAAATTGGCCGGACGCAAATTCAACGTCCCCAGGGCATTGATGCCTTTGGCGTGGGCTATGGGTTGAATCGGCCCGAGAATGCCTTCCGGCTCTGCCACGCCCGGTCCGTTGAATGTTTGAATCCGTTTGAGGTAAAGCTCCACAAGCTCGGTGCAGGTAAGTTGTTTGGCGAGAATAACCCTATGGATGTCCGCGATGGTGGTCTCTTCAACGGTGAAGGCCGAAGCGGCGATGCTGGCGGGCGCCAATAAATTCCCGCCGAGCAGACAAACAGCGGCTAAAAACCCAGTAAGGTTGGCACAGATTATTTTCACAGAATTCCTATCACGAGGCGACGCGTCTTTCCAAGACGGTTTTTTTGCCGATTGCCCCCACCCGCGCCGCAGTCGAGGTGGGGCCGGCGGCCGCGCCGGCGTCTAAACAAGAAATTCGCGGCGGAGACCCGTTCCATGGCAAAGGTAAAATTCGGCAATGTGTTACTCGGTGGTGTGCTCAGCCTATGGGCGGCACTGCCTGTTGCGGCCCCAGTGCAACTGACGGAGGCGAGCATCGCCGACCTCAGCGCCGCTATGGATCAGGGCACGCTCAGCGCTGAAGCGTTGGTGAATATGTACTTCGCGCGCATCGACGCCTACGATAAACACGGGCCCAAAATAAATGCCGTGCTCGCGCTCAATCCCAATGCCTTGGAAATTGCGCGAGCGCTGGATAAAGAGCGCAAGGAGAAAGGTTCACGCTCGCCGCTGCACGGCATCCCCGTGATCGTGAAGGACGTGTTCGACACTTACGATATGCCGACCACCGGCGGTTATTTGCCGCTTAGAGGCGTCATCCCCGCGCAGGACGCCACTATGGTGAAACGGCTGCGCGATGCGGGGGCCCTTATTCTTGCAAAAGTTAACCAGAGCGATTGGTACGCCCAGCCGGATACAATGGCGAGCAGCACCCTCGGCGGCTCCACCCTCAATCCTTTCGCCCTGGACCGAACGCCCGGCTGGTCGAGCGCCGGCACGGGAGCGGGGCTGGCCGCCCACTTCGGCACTATTGGTCTCGGCAGCGAAACCGGTTTTTCCATACGCACACCCACCAGCGACAGCAACCTGTACGGTCTTTCCACCACCTCCGGTCTGATCAGCCGCGCCGGGCAAATGTGGAGCTATATTACCGGCGAGCGCGGCGGCCCCATGGCGCACAATATGTACGACCTCGCAGTGACTTTGGACGTAGTGGCCGGGTTCGACAGCGCGGATCTGTGGACCGCCAACAGCCTGGGCAAAATGCCCGCGGCGCCCTACGTGAGTTTTCTCGATAAATCCGGTTTGCAGGGCGCCCGCGTGGGGGTGTTGAAAGAAGCCTGGGATTTTAGCCCGGTCGATCCGCAGGTTGTGGAACTCGCAAAAAATGCCATAAAGGTTTTTTCCGACCACGGAGCGAAAGTATTCGAACCCGTTGCTTTGAATATCGACCTCGTCAATTACCTCAATAACAACGGCTCCCCCAGCCGTTACGAGCGCATCGCCGCCATCGATGCTTACCTGGCGCGGCAGGGGCCGGATTATCCCTTCAAAAACGCCGCACAATTGCTGCTCAATCACCCGGGCGTACCCACTCGGCCAAACGACGTGGAAGCCCTCAAAAATCCAATCAATCTCGATCGCGATCCCGCTTACCGCGCGACGCTCGAAGGGCGCATCGCCCTGCGCGATATGGTGATAACGCTGATGGACCGCTACCAGTTGGACGCGCTGATTTTTCCGCACAAACTGGCCGGTCCGCTAAAAATTGGTCCGCGCAACGACGCCGAGCGCCAATATACCCCCAACCAATTAAGCCCCAACACCGGCCTGCCCGCGCTGATCGTACCCATGGGATTTACGCCCAAGGGTTTGCCGGTCGGCCTGGAAATTCTCGGCCGTCCATGGAGCGAACCCACTTTAATTAAACTCGCGAGCGGGTTCGAGGCGGTGACCCAAAATCGCCGGGTGCCGAAGAGCACGCCGCCCTTGGCGGGGGAAGAAATCCAGCGGTAGGCGAAGGTCCTCAACCGACCAATCCCCTGCGCAGCAAACTCTCCGCACAGGCCACGATGGTCTCTTCCACCGGGCGCGGCGACCACTGCAGCAGGCGCTGCGCCAGCTCGCCGGAGTAAGTTCGCCGCACGCCGAGCTCCGGCAGTATAGGTTTGAGGGATTTGTCGAAGCGCGCGAGCAATCGCACCAGGGAATTCGGCAAAGTGTACCGCGGGACTTTGCGTGCGGCGGGGCCGAGGCGCGCGCGCAGAATGGCCGCGACCTCCGCATACCACAAAAATGTGCCCGCACCGAGAATACGCTGGCCGGCGGCCGGCGCGCTCGTCATGGCGCGCAGGTGCAGTTGGGCAATATCTCGCACATCAACGAGCGAAAACCCGAAATTCGGCACCGCCGGAGCCGAACCATCAAGCAGGCGGCGAATACTATCGACGGAATAGGAAGTGCGTTTATCCAGCACCGGCCCTATGACTGTGTTAGGCGCGATGGTTGTGAGGGTCGTGGCGGTTTTTATCGAATCCATAAAATCCCAGGCCGCCCGTTCGGCGAGCGTTTTCGAGCGGGTGTAAGCGGTGACGTCCAGCGCCTGCACGTCGGTCCAAGCCGCTTCGTCCACCCGCTCGGGTCGACCCGGCGCATAGGCCATAGCGGCCGAGGAGGAGGTGAGCACGACGCGGCGCACACTCGCGGTAACCGCGTGGCGCAGTACGCGCAGGGTTCCTTCGCGCGCGGGTCGAATCAGCTCGTTGTCGTCCGCGGGTGAAGTGGCTGGAAAGGGCGATGCAACGTGCAACACGTAAGTACAACCCGCGACCGCCGTTGCCCAGCCGCGGTCGTTTTCCAAATCTAGAATCACCAGCGACAGGCGCTGCACATCGCCGCCCGCGGCGGCCACTAGCGCGCAAACTTCTGCCGCCCGCCCCGCGTCGCGCACGCTCGCCCGAACCTGATAACCCCGCTGCAGCAATTCAACCAGGCACCATTGGGCAATGTAGCCTGTTGCACCCGTAACCAATACAGTTTCACCACCGGACATAAACGCCTCCTCCGGCAATTGCCGGCTCAATATTTACACTGTTAATATCGGCTGACCTTAACCGACGGATGTGTTCACTGTCAATATGCCCAAAAAATCTCGCACGAGTTATCACCATGGCGACCTGCGCAGCGCCTTGCTCACCGCCGCGGCAGAGTTGTTGGAGCGCGATGGGCCCGAAGGCATTTCTCTGCGCGCCCTTGCCCGTGCCGCAGGGGTGTCCCAGACGGCGCCCTATAATCACTTCCCCGATAAGACCGAATTGCTTGCGACACTCGCGGCGGACGGCTTCGCCGCACTGACGGCGGCGCAGGCCGATGCCGCTGGAAAAGCGTCGACACCTTCCGCACAAATTGTCGCAATCGGCTCGGCCTATGTGAGCTTTGCCCGCGGGCATCCGCAGTTATATCGCTTGATGTTCGGCGCGGGCGTCGCCGACTGGCGCGGCCACAGGCTGGTGGAGGAGGCAAAACATGGCTCTTACGAGCCGGTAAAACAGGCGGTGATCGCGGTACTTGGCGAGCGCGCCGAGATGGAGACCGAAGTGGTAAACATCGCCGCTTGGGCGCTGGTGCACGGGCTGGCCATGCTGTTGATCGACGGCACCTTGGCGGCACCGGAGGAGGGTGCGGCCCCGCTGGTGGAAGCGGTGCTCGAGCGATTCGTGACGGGGCTCGCGGAGAACCGCCGCGACGGCAGATGAGCTCGCCCGCCAAAATGCCAACCCGCGGAATTTTTTGGTGGATTTTGTTGGTAGCGAAGCCCACCATCGTTGGGTTCACGGGGGTGTATCGGGAACCCGTCAGGCAGAATTCATCGGTTCCCTTTCGTGATCTAGATCCTTAACGACAGGCGGCGCCCCTATGAAAGCCCAGCAAATTCACTATCTCATCGAAGCGTTTGAATCCCACGCCCAGCGCACGGAGACTGGGCTGGAATATTGGTTGGCCCGCGATCTCCAGCACCTCTTAGGCTATATGGATTGGTCATATTTCAGAGAGACGGCCGTAGCCCAGGCGAAAATCATCTGCGACACTTCCGGCCAGATGATCAGCGATCATTTTGCCGAGGTGAATAAAACCGTCGAACTCGGCAATAGCGAACGCCGCGAGGTCGAGGACATGCTCCTCACCCGCTACGCCTGTTATCTCATCGCCCAGAATGGCGACCCGCGTAAACCGGAGATCGCGTTTGCCCAATCCTATTTCGCTCTGCAGACCCGCCGCGGGGAATTGATCGAGCGGTGCCTGCGGCAAATCGAGCGCAGTCTCGCCCGCAAAAAACTGAGCGCCAGCGAACGGGAATTATCCGGCGTGATTTATCAGCAGACGGGGGATGAACACAATTTCGCCTTGATGCGCGGCGAGGGTGACCGCGCCCTGTTTGATAAATCGCCGCAGGCCATGCANNTTCCCGACCACCAACCGCTGGCGGATTTCGCGCCGACCATCATTCTCAAGGCCAAGGACTTCGCTGCCGAAATTACCATCTTCAACGCGCGCGATCAGGGAATGAGGAGCGAAGCAGAAATCAGCCGGGAATATGTCGCCAACAATTCGGCGGTGCGCAAGCTCCTGTTGGAGCGCGGCATAAGGCCGGAACAGTTGCCGCCGGAGCGACGACAGGCAGAGCGGGATGAGCGGGATGAGCGG
>DJFO01000098.1:272-3626 GCA_002432555.1 Marinagarivorans sp. UBA5870 | reverse complement strand
TCGTTGTCGGCGGACACGTCGAAGCCGAAGCGGCCATGGACCGTGTCGAACTGCAGAAGGTGAGCATTGATCGCCGGCGAGCCGAGATCATTGATAGCGACGATTTCCAGATCTTTTTGCAGCCCTCTCTCATAGAGAGCGCGCAATACATTGCGGCCAATGCGTCCGAAACCGTTGATTGCTATACGTGCCATGATGAAATCCCGTAATTTGTCTGTCGTGGAGAGTAATTAGAACGACCTGGTAGGTGTTCCGTGAACCGAGGTGTGGCGAGAAGCATGCGAGATGAGGCGGGACGCCCGGCCCCCTGGCTGATTTTTTTCCACCAAGAGCTGTTTGGGCGATGAAGACCTACTGTCTTTAACCTCTGTCTGTAAAACATCTGCCTGCGAGCCAGAGGGGCTGTTTGTGCGCAGTTTACGCGCAGCCTACGCGCAGCTGACACACAGCCGACGCGCGACCTTACGTACAGCCGACCTAGAGCAACCTACAGCCGCAACCCCTTTTCGAGTGTTTAAGGCTGCGGGATTATCCGTAATCGCAGTTGAAAAAGCAACCGGCCAGCCTCTACAATACCGCCTGTTTGCCCGGGAGCGACTGGCGGCGAGCGGACGGTTTGGCAGCTTTCCGGGCCCGCAAAATCCAGGTTCGGCGAAACCGGGTTCAATGGTGGCTGTGGCTGTTATCAATGGTAGGCGTAGTTGGAGTTGGTATGGCTGACGGCCAGTGGCCCCGCGCCGACATTGAGCGCTCTCCAGGCGAATCTAATCTTGTAAGAACAAACCCCGTGCACCGCCCTCCAGATTCGAAAATGGCTGACGATCTTTAAATCCGGCGGATACCCTATCGCGCACGAATGAATTCCTTATGACAAAAGTCGTGGGGTGTTGACCACTCTACCTAAATACAAAGGCAGGTTTGACCAGTATGAATACCGACATCTTGATCGTGGGTGGCGATGGCGATTTGGCGCTGCGCAAGTTGTATCCAGCTTTCTACTACCTCACCCTCAATGGATGTATGCCGGAAAACACGCGCATTTTTGGCATGGCGCGGTCCCACAGCGAGCAAGATGTCTTTTTGGCCAAGGTCAACGAGTGGTTGAAAGAAAATACCGGGTCCTTGTACGACGAGGAGATCTGGGCGCAGTTCAGTGCTCGCCTAACGTTTGTTCGCGGCGACTCGACCAATGCGGAGGACCTGCGCCGAATCAAGGAGACCCACTTTGGGGACGACCGAGATCTGATCGTTTATCTCGCGGTGCCGCCGCTGATTTTCGGCAAGATTTGCACAGCCTTGGAAAAGTGCGGGCTCGCCAAACCGAGCACCCGGTTGGTGGTGGAAAAACCCCTCGGTGACAGCAAAGAATCTTTCATGGCGATCAATAATGAACTGAGCCGTGTCTTCACCGAAAAGCAGCTCTACCGCATCGATCACTATCTCGGCAAGGAGTCTGTGCAAAACTTGTTGGCTCTGCGATTTGCCAACGATATTTTCGAGCCGATTTGGAACTCCAAACACATCGAGCACATCCAGATTTCCGTTACCGAAACGGTCGGTTGCGGCAACCGCTGGGATTTTTACGACCAGACCGGCGCCATGCGCGATATGATCCAAAACCACCTGCTGCAGGTGCTCTGCCTGGTGTGCATGGAGCCGCCCATCAATTTGGACGCGGACTCCGTGCGCACGGAAAAGCTCAAAATATTGCGGTGCCTGAAACCGCTGACCGACAAAGAAATCGAGAGCAACGCGGTGCGCGGCCAATACCGCAAGGGTGTCGTCGGCGGCAAGTCGGTACCGGGTTACCTCGAAGAGGAAGAGGGCGGGCGGACGAGCGATACGGAAACCTTCGTGGCCATCAAGGCGGAAATCGAAAATTGGCGCTGGTCCGGCACGCCCATTTATATCCGCACCGGCAAACGCCTCGACCGCCGCCATTCGGAAATTGTCATCCAGTTCAAACAAAATAAAACCAGTTTGTTCGCCGATCAGCTGACGCAAAATTGCGCGAATCAGCTGATCATCCACCTGCAGCCGGATGAAGGCATTTATCTTCGGGTGAAAAATAAAAAGGCCGGGCTCGATGCGCGGGTTCCGCTGGAAGATCGCAGCATGGACCTCTCGTTCGCCGATAATGCCAAGGCAAAAAAACACGACGCCTATACGCGTGTACTCTTCGATGTGATCCGCAATGACCAAACGTTGTTTGTCAGTGAAGCGGAAGTCGAAGCGGCCTGGGATTGGGTCGATCGGATCATCGAGGGGTGGAAAACCAAACCGCCGGTCGGTTACACCGCCGGTACTTCCGGCCCGGCGGAAGCCATTGAAATGCTGGCGCGCGAAGGGCGGCGTTGGAATCGGTCTGAATAACGAGGTATACCAGTGAACAAAACGGTCGCGGCGGTCACCACACGAATAATCGAGCGCAGTCGCAAATTGCGCTCGGCCTACCTGGATGCCATGCGGGCAACCATGCAGCACAATCCGCCCAAACGGCGCCTCTCTTGCGGCAATCTCGCGCATGCTTACGCCGCCTGCGGCGAGCAGGACAAAAATACGATCCGGTTGATGCAGAGCGCCAACCTGAGCATTACCACCGCTTTCAACGATATGCTTTCGGCGCACCAGCCGTTCGAAACCTACCCGAATATGATTAAAGAGGTCGCGCGCCGCATGGGGTGCACCGCCCAGGTCGCCAGCGGCGTGCCGGCCATGTGCGACGGCGTTACCCAGGGCCAGGCGGGCATGGAGCTGAGCCTTTTCAGCCGTGAGGTGGTGGCCATGGCCACAGCCGTGGGCCTTACCCACAACATGTTTGATGGCAATATTTTCCTCGGGGTGTGCGACAAAATCGTCCCTGGCATGGTGATAGGCGCGCTCCAGTTCGGTCATCTGCCGGCGGTTTTCGTGCCTGCGGGCCCTATGCCTTCCGGTATTCCCAATAAGGAAAAAGCCAAGATCCGCCNNCACGTTCTACGGCACCGCCAACAGTAATCAGATGCTGGTGGAGATGCTCGGAGTGCAGCTCGCCGGGGCCTCCTTTGTCAATCCCGGCTCCGAGCTGCGCGACGCTTTGACCCGTGCGGCTGTGGAGAAGGTGATTGCCTGCACCGCGTCCGCAGGTCGTTATCGCCCGCTCTACGAGGTGATTACGGAAAAATCCATCGTCAACGCGGTGGTCGGCTTACTCGCCACCGGCGGTTCCACCAACCACACACTGCACCTAGTCGCCATGGCGCGCGCAGCGGGGGTGATTCTCACTTGGGAAGATATGGACGAACTGTCCAGCGCAGTGCCCTTGCTTGCCCGGGTCTACCCGAACGGGGAAGCGGACGTGAACCATTTCCACGC
>DJFO01000098.1:0-200 GCA_002432555.1 Marinagarivorans sp. UBA5870 | reverse complement strand
ACCTCTCGGGATACCGCTGTACTGCGCGGCGTCGACCAGCCGTTTTCCCCGGAGGGTGGTCTGCGGCTGATGCGCGGCAACCTCGGCGAGGGCGTGATCAAAATATCCGCCGTGGCACCGGAGAACCGCGTGGTGGAAGCCCCGTGCATCGTTTTCGAAACCCAGGAGGAACTGATCGAAGCCTTCAAACGCGGTGAATT
>DJFO01000210.1 GCA_002432555.1 Marinagarivorans sp. UBA5870 | reverse complement strand
TATTGGATGGCAAAGCCCTTGCCGAAAAAACCGAACAGGAACTCTCTGCACGCGTTGCCGCGTTAAAAGCGCGCACTAACGGCCAAACGCCAATACTCGCTACCATTCTTGTGGGTGACGATCCCGCTTCTGCCACTTACGTAAAAATGAAAGGTAATGCTTGTACGCGCATCGGTATGGAATCACTTAAAGTTGAAATGCCATCCTCAACAACCACCGAGCAATTACTGGCAAAAATTCGTGAGTTAAACAGTAATCCGAATGTCCATGGCATTTTGTTGCAACACCCGGTTCCCCATCAAATCGATGAGCGCGCCTGCTTCGATGCCATCAGTGCGGAAAAAGATGTGGACGGCGTAACTTGCCTGGGCTTTGGCCGCATGGCGATGGGTGAAGAGGCCTATGGCAGCGCCACGCCGAAAGGCATTATGCGATTGCTTGAAGCTTACGATATCCCCCTTGCCGGCAAACACGCGGTAGTCGTGGGCCGCAGCCCAATACTCGGCAAACCCATGGCCCTCATGCTGCTCAATGCGAATGCCACTGTGACCGTCTGCCACTCCAAGACCACGGATCTGCAGGAACATATCCAGAGGGCGGACATTGTGGTTGGTGCCGTCGGTAAGCCGGAATTCATCAAAGCTGCTTGGATCAAGGATGGTGCAGTGGTAGTAGATGCCGGCTACCACCCGGGGGGAGTTGGCGACGTGGAACTGGCACCTTTATTCGCCCGCGCGTCGGCTGTCACTCCCGTCCCAGGTGGCGTCGGGCCAATGACCATCAACACCCTAATCTATCAGACCGTGGAGGCCGGCGAGAAAAGCCTCCGCCTATGAGGCTGGACCGATTCATTGCACATGCGACGGGCATGAGCCGCCGCCAAGTAAATCAGTTGATCAGAGGGGGTCGAGTGTTGGTCGACGGCCTGCCGGCGCAGGGCGCGCTGCGCATAACCGAGCAGACCGTATCCTTGGACGGGCAACCCGTAGTCAGCGCCGCGCCGGTTTATTTGATGCTCCACAAACCTATTGGTTACGTATGCGCCAATACGGACGCCCTGCACCCGACGGTGCTGGACCTTTTGGACGGCGAACGATTCCACCCAACCGATCCCCTGCAAATTGTGGGACGCTTGGACGCGGACACCAGCGGACTTGTTCTACTGACCACCGACGGTCATTGGAATCACAGAATTACGGCACCGGCCAGCCATTGCAGCAAAACCTACCGAGTCGAACTAGAGGCGACCTTGACGCCCGCCGCCAAAGCTGACCTGGAACAGGGCATTTGGCTAAAATCAGAAACCAAGCCCACCCTGCCGTGCCAGATATTGCCGCTTGATGCGACGCGCGTGGATATTGTTCTGCGGGAAGGCAAATACCATCAAGTGAAGCGGATGTTCGCTGCGGTGGGCAACCGAGTTATCGCGCTCCACAGGTCGAGCATTGGCGAGGTGGCGCTCGACCCGGCGCTTTTGCCGGGCCAGTTTCGGCACCTCACCCGGGCGGAGATCGATAGCCTGAGCGTATGAACGATCCCGCAACCGCCGAACTGATCGGACTCCTGCCGCACACGGCTGGGCCCTGCCTGTGGATTGCCGACGAAAATCACCATGCAATCCTCGCGCAACTGGGTCCGCATGCCGCGAAACTCAGGTTATTGAGCAACCGTTTCGACCTAGTCGAGCAGGCGCGCGCCTTGGGAATTAACAGCCAGTTCAACGACTGGGACTTCGGCAGCGCCGCCTACAGCGCTATCTTTTTGCGCATCTGCAAAGAAAAGCCCGTAAACCGGCACCTGCTGCAACAGGCTTTTTCCCATTTGGCACCAGAGGGGCGCCTGTGGCTCTGCGGCCAAAAGGCCGAGGGCATCAAAAGCGTTTGGCAGGAAGCGACGGAATTGTTTGGGCAGCGCTCGCCCTTGGAAAAACGCGGCTCGGCGTATCTTGCCCAATTGGACAAAATGTCAGACGAGAGCCCTCTGCTGGAGCCCGTTTACCAAAAGATGCAGCCCATTGGCGAATGGAATCAACGATCGCTCTATTCCAAACCCGGGGTGTACGGGTGGAACAAAATCGACCAAGGCAGCGCGCTGCTCATTGCGCAACTTCCCAAAATCTTGGTGAATCCAACCCAACCGCGCCGTATCTTGGACTNNCGGTTTTCTCACAGTCGCAAGCGATTTCGTCAATTCGCAGCGCCGAGTGGCCACCGACAACAACGCCGCCGCCTTGATTTGCACCGAACGAAATGCCCAGGTGCATGGGCTATCTGTCGAAGTGATTGCGGGGGACTGCGCCGACACGGTGGAGGGAAACTTTGATCTGGTCTTATGCAACCCGCCCTTTCACCGCGGATTTGATGTAGATAACGAGTTGACCCGCCACTTCCTCTCAGCCGCACGCAAGAAATTGGACCGCGGCGGAGTGGCCGTTTTTGTCGTCAACAGCTTTATCCCAATCGAAAAAAAATTAGGCGGCCTATTCCGCAAGGTGCAAACTCTGCTGAACGACCGCCAATTCAAAGTGTTAGCGTTGGAAATCTAACGGCCATGGCCCCCTGGAATCAGGGAATCGCCTCCCCTTGGGCTTTCCGCCGCAAAAGGTCCTCGTAACCACCCTCGTTAATAACGTTCGCATAGCCCATGCCTTTGAGGGTATCCATAGCAACCCCTGAGCGACGACCGGAGCGGCAGTAAACTCGAATATCGCTGTCGACATCCCGCGTGATGCTACCTATTTCACTGCCGATGATTTCATAGGGGATATTGATGGACCCCGCTATGTGGCCCTGTGCAAATTCTTCTGCTGTGCGTACATCTATCCAAATCGTCATTTTTTCACCCGCATTAAGATCACTCGCGAACGCTGGAATCCACAGTGAGATCAAGAACAAACACCGTGCTAGAAACATAGGTGCCCCCGCCGTTGTGTGGAAAAGACGCGCAGTATAACCGGTATTACGACGAATTCCGCCAACATCAGCGGTACGGAATGCTTCGACTTCGAATTCCCGACCTAGGCCTCCCAACGCAGCGCGTCGGGCGCGGCAGTGTCCGCTAAAAGAGCCTGAAACGAAGCGCGACCGAATAACTCACCGGCCAGAGGAGGAGCGCGATAGGAGAAAGCCTTGCCGCCCAAGCTGAAATTGAGCTGCCATGCATGCAGATACATTCGATCCGCCGCGATTCCCCCGTAGCGTGAATCGCCGATGATCGGCGCACCCAACGCTTTGAGCGCGACACGGATCTGGTGGGTCTTGCCGGTATAAGGCCGCACAATGATCAGTCGCATTGCATTTTCGAATGCGAAGCTATAGAACGCCGTCCGTGCCGGATTCGCGCGGGTCTGACAAAGTCGGTAGCTGCCGCCGCGCGCTTTTTCCATATCCCCTATTACCCAGCCCTGTTTTTTTCGCGGCTTCTTCGCGGTCAAAGCGAGATAATACTTCTGCACTAGACGCTCTTGGAACGCCATGGAGAGCTCGCGATTCGCCGTGGTGGTTTTTGCCAACACAACAACTCCCGATGTGCCGACATCGATACGGTGGACTGGAAAGAGCTGGGTCAGTGACAAATCCTGTTTCAGATGATCGATTACCGAAGCTACACCGGCGACACCCTGCACGGCTATGCCTGGCGCCTTGTTGATGACCAGGAAGTCCTCTTGTTGATCCAGCAGGGTATAGAAAGGAGAAATGACACGGGCCTCTAACGCGAAAGCGACAGCTTAAGTGGTAAAGCCGTCGCGCAAAAGCGATTTCCAGCCTTTTTTACCGCCCGTTCATAAACTGCGCATGGCGGCGCAGGATATCCAAAGTGGACTTGTCCGCGGCAAACACGGAGTTGAGTCCTTGGGGCTCCTGAGGCGGGTCCCCGGTAAACGGATCGCCGTCACGCCACACGAAATCAGGCGATTGCGCGGAACCGAAGCCACCCCACCCCCAGAAGTTGGAACCTGCTAGAGGCTCGGTGAGGCGAACTCGGTTTTCGATGAGCCCAAACACCTCCTGAAAAAAACGGTCGCGCTGCACCGTGGTCGCCGCCTGGCGATAGTCAGCGGCATCGCGCTCAATGCCAAATTCTTCGAGCACCAGCGGTTTGTCGAGGGCCTTCGCAACCTCGATATGCTGCAGAATATAGGCTTTGGACTTAGCCACCGCTTCCGCATAGGTGGCTTCCGCTTGCGTCGCATCAAACCAGCGCCAGTTTTTTGGCCACATGTGGAACGTCAGATAATCCACCTCGGCGACCGCGTGCGCGTCCTGATACAACGCGAGATCCTTGAGGGTGCCCATGGCGCCCTCGCTGCCGGTACTTACTAGATGGTTGGAATCGAGGGATTTAATAAACCGGGCAGTCGCCTGTATCCAATCCCGATAGTGCTGGTAAAAGGGCCTACCGTCTTTGTCACTTCCAGGTCGCGGCTCATTGGCCAGCTGCCAGGACATAATTGTAGGGTCCTGCGAATACACTCGCCCATTCACCGAATTTGTTCGCGTCACCAAAACTCGAATCAAGTCCTGGTACCACTGCTGAGCCTGCTCGTTGCGATAAAACCGGGCGGAGTTTTGCATAAAGCCGTTCCAATCGCGCGTCACATCCGGATCCAGCGGCGCCTCGCCAGTCAACCACGACATGTACTGTGACATTCCGCCCGACCACTGCCAGAAATTATTGAGATAAAGCACGGCGACCATTTCACGCTTCGCCATTTCGGCCAGCAGCACATCGAGCCCTATCAGCAACTGTTCATTGAACTGACCGGGAGCCAGGTGCAACGCGGGGCTGACGGCCATGGTTAGTTCGGTCTTCTCCGCCGCAGCGAGCACCCTTAGGTTCGTGATGCCGATCTGCTGGAGAGCATCCAGCTCTTTCGTCAGCCTTGCCCTCCCCTCCTCCGTACTGCCCAGGTAGGCGCCATACCAAAAATTAGTGCCGGCAAAATAGTACGGTTTGCCATTGCGCAGGAACCGGTCACCCGACACCGTCACAAAAGGGCTGCCGCTCAGCTGCCCGGTGGCGCCAGCGGCTTTTTGCGGCTCAACCGTCGCACAGGAATAGCAGACAAAACTGAGGATTATTAGGGTAAATACCCGACATAGGTGAGACATTAAAATTTCTACCGTTTGGATACAGTGGAAGCGCTGGCCTATTCTATTGCCCCAGCAGTTTACTCATCATCATCATCGCACGCCCGTTGTGATACGGCGCTTTCCAGGCACCAATTTTATATTCCGTTGCGGCGGGCGGAACGTCGGTTTTGGCAAACCACAACCATTCTCCATACTCGCGATCCAGATAATTTTCTTGGACATACCCCCAGATGCGTAAAGCCGCGGCCCTATAGTGGTCGCCATAACCGAGATGCCACATATTGGCAAATCCGACCATGGCTTCCGCCTGAACCCACCAGGAACTCATGGCGTAGGTGTCAGTCGCGAGATCGTACTCGTCCGCCATGCGCCCCGTCGGTGAGAGTCCGTCGCGCAAGGCGACCTCGGCCAGTCGCTCGACTTGCTGAATAAATCGCTGCACCGGATAGGATGCCACTTCGAGAGCCGTCATCGCTTTGTGGATCAGCCAACTGGCTTCGATATCGTGCCCGAAAGAGAAACCGTGGGAATGATCAATCCAGGCCTCATTCATAAACATGCGCAGGTGGCCCGTCTCCATGTCGACAATTCGTTCGCAAAAAACCTGCAGCAGCCCAGCGAGGGCCGGCCCCACTTCCGCGGCTCTCACGGTATCCTCACGCACGGCCGTAAACAGCGCTGTGTAGGCCTCGAGGACGTGCAAATTGGTGTTCATTGTTTTAGGGGAATTATCTTCCTTCGGCGACAAACGTATTTCGGCAAGTGGACCCCAATCCTGTGCAAAAGCCTCAAAATAGCCGCCGTGCTGTCGATCCCGAGCATGCCGCTCCAGCAGGTCGAAGATGTTGAGCGCGAGGGCAAGAGCGGCGGGATCTCGGCTTAATTGGTAATAGGCGCTGAGAGCGTAAATGGCGAAACTTTGTGCATAGCTGTGTTTGCGTCCGTCCAAAAGCTCGCCCGTGGCCGATACCAACCAAAAAGCCCCGCCGTGCACCGGATCAATAAAACGCTCGATAAAATATTTAAATGCCCGGTGAGCCGCGTCGGCGTAGGTGTCTCGGCCGCTCAGCACCGCCGCTTCACTGAAAAACCAGAGCACGCGCGCGTTTAACACAACGCTCTTCGCTGCCGATTTTTTGGGGATGTTATCGCGCCCGACCTCACCCCAAAAACCGCCGAATTCATGATCGACTGCGTGTGCCAACCACCAATCCCCTATGGCACAACACTCTCCCAGAAAAGACTGTGCGAGGTCCGTCGGTTTTGCTCTCTCGTCCGATGTTTTACTTATTGCCATTCGTGTTTGCGCTCCAGGTTGCGACGAATCAGTTCATTTCGCACCTGGACAGATGCCGCGGAACGCAGGCCGTCTGGCGGGGTATTTTTCGCATAATCCAACAACTTGTCCAGGGTGGTGGTGGCGACGTGCATACGCGTATCCGACGAGGCGTAGTAAATAAAAATCTCGTTCTTCTCGTTTAATATCCAGCCATTGCCAAAGACCACATTCGAAACATCGCCGACGCGTTCTGCCCCCTGTGGAGCAATGAAATGTCCGCCCGGCCGGTGGGTAACCACCCAGGGCTGCTCAAGGTCCGTCATAAAAACGTAAAGCACATAGCGCAACCCCGCGGCGGTATTGCGCACCCCATGGGCCAGATGCAACCAGCCTTCCGCAGTTTTGATCGGCGCGGGACCCTGACCGTTTTTTACTTCTTTGATCGTGTGATAAACCTTGGGGTCCACGATTACTTCCGCTTTCACTTCGGCATTGGTCATGGTTTCCGTTAAACCCCAGCCCACACCACCGCCCGCGCCTACGCTGATAAAACCATCTTGCGGGCGGGTNNCACGTTGCGCTGTTGACCGGAATAAGTGATCAAGTCCGGCAGACGTTCCCACGACACTAGATCGCGCGTACGCGCGATACCGCATTGAGCCTCTGCCGCCGATAAATCCTTTGGATATTTAAGGTCTTTGCGCTCAGTACAAAAGAGACCGTAGATATATCCGTCCTCGTGTGCCGTCAGGCGCATGTCGTAGACGTTCGTATCAGGGCGGTCGGTTTCCGGCATGGTCACGGGGTAATCCCAAAAGCGGAAGCCATCGACACCTGTCGCACTCTCCGCGACGGCGAAGAAGGATTTGCGATCGTCGCCTTCAACGCGCACCATGAGGAGATATTTGCCGTTTCGGTAGATCGCGCCGGAATTAAACGTGGCATTGACGCCGAGGCGCTCGAGCAAATGCGGGTTGGTCTCCGGATTGAGGTCGTAGCGCCAAAATATGGGTGTATGTTCGGCCGTCAAAACTGGATTCTGCCACCGCTGGTAAATGCCGTTGTACTGAACTTGCGGAAGATTCTTTTGATTGCTCAAGGCTTCATGGGACGTCAGAAGGCTTTTCAATCGGGTCTTAAACTGTGACATATCGCCCTTTGCTCACGTTGAAATTTCCAGACACTGCGCCCGCTCGAGGAAGTGAGAGCTACGACGCATTAAATACTCCAGCCTAGCACAGATGGCAAACCCATGTAACCGATTACATAGAAATTATCTGGCCAGAGCTGGGCTTTTGGAGTAAATTTCTGGAAAAATTCACAAGGAATCAGTCATTTAGCTATGTCTAATATTCGCGAAGTTGCCCAGGCGGCGGGGGTATCGGTGGCCACTGTGTCCAGAGCGCTGACATCTCCTGAGAAGGTGTCCGAGGAGAGCCTTAAAAAAGTCCACGAGGCGATCAAAGCAGTCGGCTATCGACCGAACCTTCTCGCGCGCAACTTCCGCGCGGCCAAGTCCTTTGCGGTCGTCGTACTAGTGCCGGACATCACCAACCCTTTTTTTTCCCAAGTCATTCAGGCAATCGAGGACCGCGCCCAACAAAAAGGCTACGCGGTACTGCTTGGCGATACCCGTGAGACGTCGAAGCGTGAGCAAGATTATGTCAACCGGGTCGAAACCCGTCTGGCGGATGGCGTGATCCAGCTGAGGCCTCAGTCCATGAGCGCCAGCAGCGAACGCATTCCCTGGGTGAATGCCTGCGGCTGCGAGGGGACTCCTGGCCCCTCCATCCGGATCGACAACGCCTCTGCTACCAAAGCGATCGTTGATTATTTAGTTTCCCTGGGCCATCAGCGGATCGGCGTGATTTCCGGTTTGAAAGACAACCCGCACACCATCGACCGACTCGCCGGCTACAAACGCAGTCTGGCTGAAGCGGGATTGTCGTTTGAGCAGGATCTAGTGGTTGAAGGAGATTTCACTATGTGGTCCGGTCAGAATGCTGCAAGCCGTTTTTTCGAGCTCAAGGACAGACCGACCGCCATTTGCTGTTTCAATGACGAGATGGCCTTAGGCGCAATCCAAACGATCAAAACCAGAGGGTTGCGAGTGCCCGAGGATATGTCGGTGACCGGCTTTGACGACATCAGCTATGCGAAATACTGGGATCCCGGTCTAACCACTATGGCTCAACCGGCGGAAGAAATCGGGAAAATGGCGATGGACCTGCTACTGCGCATTATTGAAGGGGAGGACCTGACGAATCATGAAGTGGTGCTGCCGACAGAGTTTATTATCCGCAAAAGCGTCGCGCATCCCGCACCAGACCGCTNNAAGCCGGCGCTGCGCGGCCAGTGGCGGGATCCAAACTGCAATAGCGTAGTCGCCTCCCGCGCCACCTCAAAAAGAAGCAAAGCGGTACCCACGGACCCATAAGAGGCCGCAACACCCTCTCCCGCTTGATCCTTAAAGCCACCCACCACGACCTGTCCCGCACGCAACTGGAAGAATAAGTCGACGAGACAAACGAGATCATCGGCGACGTCCGGATCGCCCGCCATTGGCAACCCCGCCAACATCTTGGTTGCCAGATAGGCAGTGGACCGCTCCTCCAAGCCCCCGCCTTCACAGGCGCTGGCATGGTGATAAAGATCCAAACTTTTCGGGCCCAATGCGTCCCCCGCACATCGCGCATACTTTTGCAGGCCGTAGATCCAAAGAAAAGAATCTTCGGAGGAGGCATCCGGGTAGCTGGAATCGTCTCCGGCGCCGCTCGCCACCCCGCGCTGCTCATACAGTTGGACCGCCGCGCCGGCACGATTAAACCAAACCGACTTTTGCGAGACTTCGTAAAGATATAGAAAAGTCAGGAGCATTTGCAGGTGCGACCGGGCGCGGCCGGGCACACAGCGCTCCGCATCTTCGAACCAGCCGCCAGCCGGTTGAGCGAGACGCAGTTCTAGCCAGTCATAGATGTTGTACGCCCGCCGGATATTTGAGCTTTCGCCAAAGGCCGAAAATGCCGCCGCGCTACTCGCCATAAAATAGGCGTGATCAATCAAAGAGTGTCCATCATCAAGGATCGAAAGATCGTGGTTCAGCGCCCGCACGTATCCATCACTTCGGCACGGCAAAGTACCGTAGCGACTCACAAAGTCCGTCACCTGGCGTATGGCCGGTCGATTGCCGGCTGACCATCCCAACTGCTCCGCTCGAGCAAACAGATAGACGAACTGCGCCTGCGCAACGAGGCGAATCGGGCGCTCCAGATCAGGATCGCCATTAGTGTCGAGACGTTCACAAGCCCAGCCGACCGGCACTTGAAGTGCCTTTTCCTTCCATAGAGGCAGCATACCGGTTTGAACCCATGCCACCAGCTTTTCCAACGCCTCGATCAAGGCTGGTTTCATTCATTTTGCTCGGTTGAAGAATTGTTACTTTAAGAATTGGTATGAAGCCAACAGCCGTATGTCGACTGCTGGCGCGCCCCCGTCAGCGGACAGCCGGAATATAACCAGCTTTCCTGCAACTTGGTAGCCCGCTCGATCGTAAGAGCTCACAACTCAATAAATGTTTGCCAAAGATTCTAAAAAAAGCGATACTGCGCGCGCTTTTTTAGGGCCACGCATGGATAGGCCAAAGCGCCAAAGATTTCGGTAACGATTTCGGAGAGTAGCTCAGCTTGGTAG
>DJFO01000018.1 GCA_002432555.1 Marinagarivorans sp. UBA5870 | reverse complement strand
GCTGTGCAATTGCAGCCCGTCTTCGTCCAGGTGTGTTATTCGACCCTCGAGAATTCGGCCGTTGTTGAGGTGCAGTACCACGTGTCGGTTGAGATGGTCGGCCAGGTCGTCCACTTCTATGGCGGTGGGGTCTGCCGTTTCGCCGCGCCGGCGTTCCGCGGTGGGTCGGGCAGGCTTGGCCGCGGCTTGCGGTTCGGCCCAGGTCAAATCCAGTCGACNNCCCGCCGATACGCCGTTGATCTCCAGGTCCGCGAGGAATTGGTATGGCAGTAGCTCCGGCGTAAATTCGGCGAGTTTTTCCCAGGTGAAATCTTCCAGAGGTCTTGCCGTGATCCGCAGCCGCTCGGGTCGCTGGAGGAATTCACCGTACGCGGCCACCGTTGTATCGCCCATGGTAAACCCGAGCTTTGCCCACGCCTGTTGCCACGCCTTTAGATACTGTTTGAGGAATTCATCGCGCGGCAATTCCGTTTCGTTTTGGCAAAAATCCAGCAAACGTTGCACATATCCGCGGTCCTCGTACTCCACCACCACCTCATGTAATTTTGCGCCCATGAGCGCGTTGCGCAAGGCGGCCATATCGCGCGTCGTCGCATCGAGGGAAATATCGATCTTGGTAAAGACCCTGTTGATGTCCGCGAGGCGCGTGGTGCTCTCGATTTCCACCCACTGGCCGTTGTTCATGATGCGGTATTCCATATGGACGCGCATGGCGGCGGAGTCGCCATATCCCATAGCCGCCAACTCTTCCTCTTCCAACGCCGTATAGTCGCCGCAGCCAGCGAGCAGCAGGTGTTCACCGAACTCGGTGGCAAGGATATTCGTCTGTCGATAAATTCCGCCTCGCAACGGCAAGGGGCCCTCGAGCGTCAAGCCCATTTGAGCGGGAAAACGTTTGTTGCGCGCGTCCATTGCCAATTTATGCAGACCGAACATGCTGCCGGTGTGCAGAGTCACTCGGTCGAGCGCCATGCTTTCATCGATTTGCGGGGCGGTCAGCCGCAGATGTTCGATCTCCACATCGCCGCCGAACGAAATATCGATCTCGTCGTATTCCAGATTACCGCCGGCGGCGCGGATAACCGCGGCCACCTCTTTGAGTTGCTTTTCCGCCTCGTGGGCGTAATAGAAATTGGAGCCCACCATAAAGAGGACAAAAGCGGCGAGGACGATGAGCAGGCGCTGCATGGTGGTTTCCGGCAATCTGAGTTGGCAAAGTTTTTATCGCATTAGCGCTCGCAAGTTTATTGGGAGCACGATTCCCCGGTTCGCTATCCTCTCACCGCCTTCCCAACGCAGAGGCGAATCCTATTGCCGTGCAGCCGAAACAGGGAATTACCGCCGGCGCGGCAAAGGTGGGATGCGGTTTACGCGATTCGGTCAACGCGACCCGGTCAACGCGACGCGGTCTGCGCGACCCGAAGTTTCCTATTTGAAGAACGCGTAGACGATCTCAAAAGCGATCAACAGAATGATGATGATTTCCAGGGAGTGGTTGAGACTGAGGTGGGCGCGATCATACATGGTGCGCGCCACTTCAGCCACGGCCTGCTGACGGGCGAGTACCGCACTGCGCCAGGCGGGGACCTGGAACCGTTCGATGGCACCGCGGTAGATGTGGGCGTAATGGGCGTCCTCGGTGATTTTGAAGGCGTTTTGCGAGCGGTCGATAAAGTCGCCGATATCCAGCAGAACCCGGTTGACCCGGTCGAGGCCTTGTTGCGCGAATCCCGGTTTCCACCAGCGGATTCGCCCCTGCTTCTGAAAGGCCCATTCGTAAAGTATGTCGAGCTCCCGCTGCAGAATGGCGTCATAACGCTGATACTCCAGCAGCTGCGTCAGCGCCAGCGCAATGAGATCGGCAATGTCCTCGGTCGGGGTGGGATCTATGGCGACCGCGGCGTTCCAATCGATTACGCACAAGTCGTCCGCGCTGTAGCGGTAGTGGTGCCGCACCAACTGGCCGAGAAAACTCGGCGCGGGCTGCCAATCCGGTGTTTCCCCGAGCAGCAGCCGCGCGAGATCCGCCGAACGCAGGACGTCATCGATGGCGACGGGCTGGGCGAAACGTTCGATGGTGAGCAGGGTGTAACTTTCGTATTCGTCGTAAACAATCGGCCGGATGATGGCGGGCCCGATCAGCCCGGTCACGGTTTCCACCAGAGTGCGGCCCAGCTGGGTCAAGGCTTGACTGTCGTTGAGCCGGGTGATTAGACCCGCCGCTTCCGCGGCGGTCATGGAGGCCGCGACCGCCTGTGCCGAACCGCCTTTGCCGAGGGGAATCTGAAAACAGGGTGCCGCTACGCCAAAGCTGAAAACGAGCACGGTGCACTCGACTTGCAGCCAGACGCCGGTCTGCAACTCCACATCGCGCACGCCCATGACGACCACGCTCAGCAGCGAGCGCAGCCGGCCAAAAAAACTCAGACGGCCGGGGCGAACATTGATGGACGCGGGTAGATGCAGCTGGTCGAGGCGCGCCAGGTCGATTTCTTCAGCGACCTCAAACAACCGAAACGCGTGGAAACTGCCTTGGCTGATGGGTGGGAGATTCAAGCGGGCAACCCTTTATAGGGACGACTTATATAGGGACGACTTACATAGGGACGACTTACATAGGGACGACTGATATCGGGAGGACTTAGACAGGGGCGCCGTATATAGGCGCGACTCACGGGCGCGACCGCAAACCGGCGGCGGCTCTGTGGCACATTGTCCGCTGCCGGCCCTGATGTCATGTCTCCGCCGGACCTGCGTCACTCGAAACGTCCGCCGATCCCCAGCAGCACCGTGTCCTGATCGCCGTCGTCAAAGCGGGTCGTGGTTCCATCGTCGCCGCGGTGGGAATAAGCTCCGGTGAAGTGTTTTTCAACCCGGCCGAAGACGGAAATGTTTTTATACCAGTATTCGATTCCGACGGTGACCTTGAATTGTTCTTGGACATCATCGAAATCATCACCGATGCGGTCGCTGTCGCTTTCCAGTTGCAGATAGGAGGCGCCGATGCCGGCGCAGACATAGGCGTGGAGGCCGTTAAAGTAGAGCTTCGGCGTCCAATAACCACTGTAAAACAGCATGTGTTTCGTGTAGTCGGTCGCTGCTACGTAATCGGGCACGGGCTCGGCGTCGGGGTTGGGGGGGACGTTATTTACCAGCTCCTCCATGTCGGCCTGCTGATAATAATATTCCAATAAAAAGCGGGCGTTGGGATCTGCCACGCCCCAGGTGAGCTGGAGGCTGTCGCTGTCGAAAGTCGCCGCGGTAAAGGAGGCCGCCCCTACCGGGGCGGTATTTGCTGCGGGGGGCTGATAGGCCGGCAGGTGAAGCACCGAATCGCCGTGCTCAAAATTGCCGCCGGCAATGGATATGTAGGTAGCCCCCTCGCCGAAAGCAAACCCCGGGCAGAGAAACAATAAACCCAGCCAATACCCGTTCCGGTGAATTTTTTCTGTCATTTCCTTTCCTCCCGGTTGTTCGATCCGCCCGAAGCGAGCCGGTCTCACTGAGTCGGCGGACAAAAATAAGTTCAAACATCACGCCGCTTGAAAAAAATGATCAGCGATCATTCGCGGCGCTTGGCATCTTAGCCTGCGTCCGTCACAGGCTGCCTGAATTGTTTCGCAATTGCTCGATATACTTAAGCTCATTCAACGCCGCCCCATCTTCGGGGTCGAGATCCAGGCATTCACGAAATTTCTTTTGCGCCTCATCGAGTCGGCCCAGCTCGATCAGACTATAGCCTATTCCCCGCTTGGCCCTGGTCAGTTCCTGGGTTTTGATGGCGTCGGGAGAAAATTCTTCCGCCGCTTTTTCCGCCCGCTGAAAAATCTCCAGGGCCGCCGGCCAGTCCCGCTTGGCGTGATGGATGTGGCCGAGCTCCGCCAGGTAGAGGGCATTCACCGGAGCCATCTCCAGCGCCTTGATCATATATTCTTCGGCGCTGGCGAGCTGACCGAGGTCGATGCTGGCATAGCCTCTCAAATACATGGCATCCGAGCAAGTCGTATCCACGGCGATCGCGCTCTGGGTCCCTGCGGCGGCGAGCAGCATGTAATACAGCGTTTCCCGGGTGTCGCGCGCCGCGTAGACCTTCTGTTGCTCATCGGCAAATTCTGTTTGGCAGAGGGCAATGGCCCGGTCGAGTTCGCTGATGGCTTTTTTCGCCCGCCCGCTGGACAGTAATTCGTAGGCGCGGCGCAGGTGTTGTTCCGTGGCTGTGGCTGTGGCTGTGGCTGTGGCTGTGGCTGCGGCT
>DJFO01000114.1:6971-7473 GCA_002432555.1 Marinagarivorans sp. UBA5870 | reverse complement strand
ATGAAAGAAAATTCGCCGATCTGCGCTAAGCTCGCGGCGACAGTGACAGCGATGGCCAGGCGATAACGAAAAAGTAGCACCAGCGTGGCCGCGGCTATGGATTTACCGACGATGACAATGGCGAGCACGCCCAATATGTGGAAGGGCTTTTCCACCAGCACGCGCGGATCGAATAACATGCCGACCGAAACAAAAAACAGGACGGCAAAGGCCTCCTGCAGGGGCAGAGATTCGGTGGCAGCCCTGTGGCTGAATTCGGATTCCCGCAGCACCATGCCCGCGATAAAAGCCCCCAGTGCAAACGAGACTCCGAATAAATGCGCCGCGCCGAAGGCGATGCTCACCGCCGCNNACTATGACACACAAGGTGAAAAGCTCGCGTGAATTGGTCCGGGCCACCATCCAGAGCACCCGCGGAAATACCCGCCGACCCAGCGCCATCATAAGCACGACGAAGGCGGACACTTTGACGAGAGTAGCACTTAAAACCCACAGTAAATTA
>DJFO01000114.1:0-6955 GCA_002432555.1 Marinagarivorans sp. UBA5870 | reverse complement strand
CAACAAGACCAGCGCGAGAACCATCACCAAGTCTTCCACCACCAACCAGCCGATGGCGATGCGACCGCCAATAGAGGTGAGGGCGCCGCGCGCTTGTAATGCGCGGAGGAGCACAACGGTGCTCGCCACCGAGAGCGCGAGACCGAATACCAATGCGCCCCCCAGCGACCAGCCCCAGAGACTTGCGACGCCCATGCCCAATCCCGTCGCCACGGCAATCTGCAATATTGCGCCCGGAATGGCGATTTTGCGCACCTTGAGCAGATCATCCACAGAAAAGTGGAGGCCGACTCCAAACATTAGTAGCATCACGCCGATTTCGGCGAGCTGGGTGGCGATCGCAACATCCGCCACGTAACCCGGGGTGTAGGGACCAACGGCTATGCCTGCGACGAGATATCCCACCAGGGCCGGCAATTTCAAGCGCGCGGCTAAGACGCCAAGCACCAGGGCCATGCCCAGGGCAAGGGCCACCGTGGAAATCAGGGGCGTGCTGTGCTCCATCGCAACTCCTCAACAGGTGAAACGTGGTTAACAGATGAAACGTGGGTTAACAGGTGAAGGTTGAATTCAATTAACGTAGCAGGAACCGGCACCCGACGTCGAAGAGCTTTGTTCTTGAAGGCGGGCACCGATCCGGCTGCGGCGGAACGGCGCGCGATTGGATTTGTTCAGCTCGCAAGCAACTGCTCGCGCTGACGCTCCAACAGCGAGGCAAACGGCGCCTTAAACCCGGCGAGATAAACTCTGCCGTCGTCTGCCACTCGGGTATCGAGCCGCGCCTCCAGCAGCGGATCCAGGAGGGCCGCCTGAATGAAAATGCCTGTATCCGAGACCGCGAGCTTCACGTCGCTGTCAGTGCGACAGACTTCGGCCACCACTTGAAAACGGATTTTATAACGCTGATTCAGCTCGTACACCAGATGGGCACAACACACCGCTCGAAATGCCGCTTCCGCGGCGCTTTCGCTGCTGGTGAAACGCAGGCAATAAATGCCGGCTTCGGTGGGGCCGCCAACGCGTGAACCACCGTAAACCGCGAGCACCCGATCGAGGATACCGTCGAACTCAGCGATCAAGTCGGCAAACATGGCCTCACTGAGCTGTTTCTCTAACCGCGCCCGATTGGGCAGCGCCAGCACCAGATCACTGTGGCTCGGGGTCGGCTCCTCGTCCGGCGTTTCACAAGGTGGCGAATTCGGTTCCTCCCAAGCGGGCTCCGGCTCCGGATGAATTTCCGGCCGGGGCTGCCGCAGCGCGATTTCACGCAATTCCCAGGCGTCACCCCAGGTATCGTAGAGGGCCAAACCCAACATTAGTACCAGCAGGAGACAGGTTCCCAGCAGCGTCCAACGCACGGCNNGCCTCACCGGGAAATTCGGCATTGAGGGTGATGGTAACGTGACCGGCGATGCTGTCATGCAGGGGAATCGGTGCGGAAAAATCAAGCGTTTTTATCCCGGGTTGGGGCTGGCCGGCCTGAACCAACAGACTCTGCTCCAGATCGTGCACTGCCGCCATAAGCACCCGGGGCTGTGCCTGTACCTCCTGCATGATCGCGTGCATGCTAACCAAATCATGGCTGATGGACGCATCAACGGCTTCCCGTGCGGCGAGTTGGGCGAGTGCAGTGCCGAACTCCTGCATCAGCTCGCTATTTTTTTGCGCGGCGCGCGCACCGAGCACGAAGGCGGTCAACAAGACCCCGAGCAGCGCCCCGAGGCTCAGGTAGAACACCGGCGGCAGGCGGCGCCAGTGAACGAGCGGCAGGGAAATTTTTTTGAACATGGAACAGTCGCTATTATGGAGCTTATTAGGGCGAACCCGACACGATCCGTGCGCGGAAACGGCGGCTAGTGTAACTCAATCGGACTCCTGCGGCTGCAGGCGAGGCCCCTGTGTGGCGGGGCACGGGCGGACTGGCCCAGCCCAACGCCCGGCAGCAATCCCCCGCCGGCTTCTGTATAATGCCGCCTCATTCTTTACTGGCCTCCCCTGCCCGTGCGCGAACTTATTCTAATCACTATCTCCGGGATCGACCGCCCTGCGGTGACTTCCACCGTCACCACGCTTCTGGCACGCCACAAGGCGAACATTCGGGATATAGGCCAGGCGGTGATCCACGATAGTCTCACCCTCGGCCTTTTGGTGGAATTTCCTCCCGGCGAAGATTCCGCTTCCATCATTAAGGAAGTGCTGTTTCGGATGCACGAGTTCGGCATGCAGGTGCGCTACCAACCGATCACCGAGGCGAGCTACCAGGACTGGGTGAATCAGCAGGGCAAAGAGCGGCACATAGTCACCCTGCTCGCCCGCCAAGTGACGGCGGACCAGATTGCGGCGCTGACAAGCATATTGGCCGAGCACGGTCTCAACATAGACGCGATCAGCCGCCTCTCCGGCCGCGTACCGCTCGACAGTCTCGACCCCAAAAGCAAAGCCTGCGTCGAGTTTTCCGCCCGTGGCAGCCCGCGCGATATCACCCGCTTGCGCGCGGAATTCACGGAACTGTCGGCGCGTTTGGATGTGGATATCGCCTTCCAGGCGGACAACATGTATCGGCGCACCCGGCGGCTGGTTTGCTTCGACATGGACTCGACATTGATTGAGGCCGAAGTGATCGACGAGCTCGCAAAGGCGGCCGGGGTCGGCGAACAGGTGGCCGCCATCACGGAAGCGGCCATGCGCGGCGAACTGGATTTCAAAGCGAGTTTCGCCCGGCGCATGGCGCTGTTGCAGGGCCTGGACGCCAGCGTGCTGCAGGAAATTGCCGGTCGCCTGTCGCTGACGGAGGGCGCCGAGAACCTGATTCGAATTCTGCGCAAGCTCGGTTATAAAACGGCGATATTGTCCGGCGGGTTCAGCTATTTCGGTCGCTTCGTGCAGGAAAAACTTGGCATCGACTATATATTTGCCAACGAATTGGAAGTCGTCGAAGGCAAGATCACCGGCCGAGTGGTCGGCCAAGTGATCGACGGCCAGCGCAAAGCTGAGCTCCTAAGGGAATTGGCAGCAAAGGAGGGAATTTCCTTGGAGCAAGTGATCGCAGTCGGTGACGGAGCCAACGATCTGCCGATGCTGAGTATCGCCGGGTTAGGCATCGCGTTTCGAGCGAAACCCTTGGTTAAGGCCTCCGCCAAACAATCCATTTCCACCCTGGGGCTCGACGCGATCCTGTATTTGATGGGCTTGCGCGACCGGGATATGCAGGCGGCTATCTGACCGGGGTAAGGGCGGGCTTCCATCCCGCGGGGATAGGGGCTAAGGTTATGGATGGCCCAAATATCTGTCGATTTTTATGAAACCCGGACCCACCAAAGCAGAACTTCGCGCGGAACTGGAACGGCAGATCCAGGATTACCTGCAGACGGGAGGAGTGGTGCAGGACGTGCCCCGCGGGCAGAGCGGACAAGTTGACAACCGCAACCTGTTTGGCAGCCTCAGTCAAAATCCGCCGCGGCAGGACCGCACGCCCGTGGACGACGTTGTGCAGGCCCTGGAATCTCGCAAACACCCCCATAACAACGTGAAAAAATCCAAACGTCCGCGCAAGAAGCTACTTACCGACGACTTCGGCGAGCCTTTGCGGTGGGTTTGGATCGAGGATTGATCATGGCCTACTGGCTGTTCAAGACTGAGCCCGATGTGTTCAGCATTGACCACTTAATACAAGCGCCCGAACGCACGACCCGCTGGGACGGTATCCGCAATTACCAAGCGCGGAATTTCCTGCGCGATCAAGTCAAACCCGGCGATCATGTCTTTATTTACCACAGCCAGTGCAAACCCCCGGGCATAGTCGGACTCGCCCAAGTGACGACCCCCGCTTACCCGGACCCGGCGCAGTTTGATCCGCAGAGCGAGTATTTTGACCCCAAAACCTCGTCCGAAAACCCGCGTTGGTATTCGGTCGATGTCCAGCACCTCAAAACCTTCCCCGCGTGCCTCGCGCTGCACGAGGTCAAGCAGATACCCGGCCTGGAGCAGATGGTCCTGCTGCGTCAGGGACGCCTTTCCATCCAGCCCGTCACGGATGCGGAGGCCAAAATCCTGCTGCAGGCGGCGGGCTGACCTCATGGCAACGGGACTTTCCCTGCCCGAACGGACCGTGCACATCTGGCTGGTAGATCCGGCTGCGGTGCGTGACACTGAACTGCTGAACGCCTACCACCAACTGATGACCTCCGACGAGCATGCCCGATGGGAGCGCTACCGATTTGATAAGGACAAACATCAACACCGGGTCACCCGCGCGCTGGTGCGCCATACCCTCTCGCGCTACGCGCCTCACATAGCTCCGGCGGACTGGCGCTTCACCTGCAATAGCCACGGCAAACCCAGCATAGTGAATTCGCTCCCGGAGGCCCTAGAGTTTAACCTCTCTCACACCCAAAACCGCGTTGCCCTCGCGGTGACGCGGATGCAGGAAATCGGCGTGGACGTGGAGAAAATCAAACCCGTGGACCAAGTTCGCGGCCTGGCCGAACGATGTTTTACCGAGAACGAAAATCGCTATATTTTTAGCGATTCTAGCGATGAGGTCATGTGGCGGTTCTTTAAGCTCTGGACGCTCAAAGAGGCCTATATAAAGGCTTGCGGTCGCGGTCTGAGCATTTCCCTGCAAGCATTGTCATTTCTGCCGCTCGCCAATCCTTTAACTCTGAGTTTTCACGAAGAGCACCAAGACGATCCGGCCCGCTGGTCGTTCCGCACCTGGCAGATTAGTCCGGAGCACTTGTTATCGATTGCAGTGCCCCAGGCGGCAGGGGAGCCGCTAAATGTAGAATTTTACGAAGCCTTGCCGCTACGCGATTTCACACCGCGGCAGTTCGAGGAGATCATCGGCCGTTAACCGACCGAATCACAGCTTGTCAAAATATGCCGCCACCAGATACCCGGCAACCGAGATCAACCCCAGCACCAAGATCAGGATGGCCATCAACCCCCAAAACTTGAAGGGCCTGCGCTCCACTTTGTAAATGCCTTCGCCGAGCACCTGATCCACTCGCGCTTGGTCTTCCGGATAAAGTTTTGGCATAACTCCCCCTGGTAAATCGCCGACTAGTTCGCCGGCACTGCCCGTTCGGCCGCCCATGCTCGCAGCAACGCCATTTGTTCCGCCATGACGACCGAGAGCGGTTTCGTGTTGGCTATAGCGCTGCGAATATGGTCGATGGTGAGATCCTCCGCGCGCGCGGAAGCGCTGTACATGGCAGACACGACTGCCTGTTCCACTTCGGCGCCGGTGAATCCCTCGGTGAGATTGGCCAGTTCATTGAGGTCAAAACTGTGGCTGACCACGCCGCGCTTTTCCATGTGGATCTCGAATACCACTCGCCGAGTCTCCGCATCGGGCAGATCGACGAAAAAGATCTCGTCGAAGCGCCCCTTGCGCATCAGCTCCGGCGGCAGAACGCTGATGTCGTTGCTGGTCGCCACTAAAAATACTTTGGTTTTGCGCTCCGCCATCCAGGTCAGAAGAGTACCCAGCAGCCGTTTGGACGTCGCATTTTCACCGTCGTTCTGCGCCAGTCCTTTTTCTATCTCGTCGATCCACAAAACGCACGGCGCCATCACATCCGCGAGCTTCAACGCCTCGCGCAAATTGCGCTCGGTCTCTCCGACATACTTGTTGTAGACCGCCGCCATATCCAGGCGCAGCAGCGGCAGTCCCCATATGCCGGCGATGGCCTTGGCTGCGAGGCTCTTGCCGCCGCCCTGCACGCCGAACAAAAGCACACCCTTGGGTGGATCAAGTTTTAATTTTCCGTCTGTGTTCAGCATCACCTGCTTGCGATCGCCCAGCCACTCTTTCAGCCGGTTGAGGCCAGCGATATCCTTCAAGTGCGCGGTGCTGAATTCGAAATGCAGCACACCCTCCATGTCCATCAACGCAAACTTTGTTTTGGTCAGCTCGGGTAGGTCGCTGTCGCTAATGGCCCCATCGTCCACTATGGCTCCGCGGGCGAGCCGGCGCACGTCTTGGTGCGGCAAACCCTTCAAGTTATTGACGAGCTTTTGCAGGGTGAGATTGTCAGTTTTGATGCGCTCTCCCCCATTGCGATCAGCCCAGAATTTAGCTTCTTCGCGGATCATGGTCAGAATCTCCTCCTCCGTCGGCAAGGTCATCTGCAGGGCAGCGCTATAGCGGGCTATTTCCGGCGGCAACTTTATCCTATGACTGATCAAGACGATCTTGTGGCGTGCGGCCATCTGGTTTAAAGCGAGGTCCTTCAGCAACCGAACCATCTTCGGGTCGTCCAAATACGGGTGGAGATCGCAGAGTACGAAGGCGCTCGCCTTCTGGTGTTTCTTAATATAGAGAAGAATGTCTTCCGGTTTTGCCTGATTCTGCTGATCCTCCACCTGCAGCCCAAACCCCAGGGGCTGGAGACCCTCGGTCACAGACCAACGCCACGCCGGTGTTTGCTGTTCGCGAAAATATTTCTGCAACAGTGACAGGGCGCGGGTTTCGTCGAACGTCTCCACCACAATCAGCGCTATGTTGGAATGCAATAGGATGCTCAAATCGTTGTAGTTCATATATGCTCTAAGCGCGCGGCGACGCCGCTCCATTGATGTTCACTCTGCCGCTTTGCTCCGATCGGCAGACAGCCACGGAAAATGATTATGCATCAAACGCAGCATTCGCGCCTGTCCCCTCGCGATCGGATGATCGTGCAGCTCGACCGGGCGCTCCGCACCCTCGCCCCCGGCCACCGCGCCACCGGGCGGACATCCCCGGCGGACACCGTGTACCACACCACGCTCAACGCGCGGGAGTGCCGTCACTCGGCGGGACTCATGCGGGTCAATCATGCGGGCGAGGTCTGCGCTCAGGCCTTGTATCAAGGGCAGGCGCTCACCGCGCAACTGCCAAAAGTGCGCACCCAAATGGAGGTGGCGGCGGACGAGGAAATCGATCACTTGGCGTGGTGTGAAGAGCGGCTGCGGC
>DJFO01000099.1 GCA_002432555.1 Marinagarivorans sp. UBA5870 | reverse complement strand
TTCCATCGGCGTGTAATCGTCATTAATCATGACGACTTTGTACATCGGAGGGCGCTTTAGCTTAGGCCGTTCGGTTTGAATCGCCAAACCACCTTCGCCACCCTCTTCGTCAGGGTTCACGCTAGCACGAACCATGCGCGCTCTAACTAATGGTAGCTGAAGATTTTTGATGTTACCCATGGGAGTTGGAGATGGCTAGAGTGACAGGATGGGCCTATCTTACCGCACCTATAACCAATAACGTCAAAATGTGACCAACATTTACAGAAAAACTTGACAACGCGCGCGAGCTTGATTACAAATTGCACAGGTCAGCGGGAATAGACCTATTAAATAAGAATAAATTCCCCAAATTTGGAGAGGTTTTTAGGGGACAGCATTCAAAAAAGGAACAAGTCATGCCTAACGGTACAGTCAAGTGGTTCAATAACGCCAAAGGTTTTGGTTTCATTTTGCCCGAGGGGGGCGGCGAGGATCTTTTCGCGCATTATTCATCCATTGAAATGGACGGATATAAGACGCTAAAAGCCGGACAAGCGGTCTCCTTCGAAGTCGTGCAAGGTCAGAAAGGTATGCATGCAACGCATATCAAGGTGATCTTTACCGATCAACCCCCGCCCCCTTTACTGGGGAAATCCGGTCGACAGGCCGGCGACGTCGCTAAGATTGCCGACTACGCCGCAGAAGATGCTTGACCGGTAAGGGTTTGCTCGACAGCAAGTAGCCAGTGCACCCCGGCAACAGGGCAAAAATTCCATTGCCGGACGGAAGCGTTTAGAATACCGTTTTCCGGTTCTAGCCGCATGCCACACATCATACTGTTCAATAAACCTTTCAACGTGCTCAGCCAGTTCTCCGATGAAACGGACCGGCTGACACTTCGACACTTTTTGAACCTCCCGGAGCATCGAGGCTTCTACCCGGCCGGTCGGCTCGACCGCGATTCGGAAGGCCTACTGCTCTTAACGGACGACGGCACGCTTCAGGCCCGCATCAGCCATCCGCGTGAAAAGACGCCCAAAACCTATTGGGCACAGGTGGAAGGCGAACCGAATGAGGCTGCGATTGAGCAGTTGCAGCATGGAATTTCCCTAAACGATGGTCCCACAGCGCCCGCCCAAGTTCGACTGATGACTCCTCCCAGTCTGTGGGACAGAACCCCGCCCATTCGTTACCGTGCCCATATTCCGACTCATTGGCTGGAAATTACAATCACCGAGGGGCGCAATCGCCAAGTGCGACGCATGACCGCCGCGGTTAATCTTCCGACATTGCGCCTTGTCCGAGTTCGCATAGGTGAGTGGCATCTCGACGGACTGCAACCGGGGCAATTTAAATGCGCGACCATTTCGCTGACCCGATCCCCAGAGACGCGCAACCGCCGGAGAAACTCTCAATGATTTGGACTCCTCATGTAACTGTTGCAACGGTTGTTGCAAAAGAGGGCCGGTTCCTACTGGTGCACGAACATACAGACGTGGGGGTCGTCTACAACCAGCCCGCCGGGCATCTGGACCCGTCCGAAACGCTGATTGAAGCGGCCATACGGGAAACACGCGAGGAAACGGGATGGTTGGTCCGGGTGTCCCACGTGCTTGCCGTCTCACTCTATGATGCGCCTAACGGCCTTACCTATCTGCGCACAAGTTTTGCTGCCGAGGCTGTCGAACCGATCGCCAACGCTCAATTGGATAAGGAGATCATTGAGGCGGTTTGGCTGACCTATGACGAGATTCTGGAACGTAAAGCGCACCTGCGCAGTCCCATGGTTCTCTCGGATATAGAGCGCTACCGCGAGGGTCATTTTTATCCCCTTGAGCTGTTGGCGAATTTCAACATCCGGCAGCGTTAAGAATACCGCCGCCGGCCCCACTTACCCCATATTTGATCTCATGGCCGCATGTATATAGGTAGCCCAGGTTTGCCATCCCCCGCTCGCGTCATTGTCGGCATGTCCGGTGGCGTAGACTCTTCTGTCTCAGCCCTTCTCTTGCAGCAGCAGGGGTATGAGGTGGAAGGCCTGTTCATGAAAAACTGGGATGAGGACGACGGCACAGAATACTGCACCGCGCGACGCGATCTGGAGGATGCCCAACGAGTTTGCGACAGCTTGGGTATCAAGCTGCACACCGCCAACTTCGCGGCCGAATATTGGGACAATGTATTTGAGTATTTTTTGAACGAATACCGAGCTGGCCGCACTCCGAATCCCGACATCTTGTGCAATCGGGAGATCAAATTTAAAGTTTTCCTGGAATACGCTAAGTTGCTCGGCGCGCACTGTATAGCAACCGGGCACTATGCGCGCACCACTCGGATCGACGGCCGCACATTTTTGAAAAAAGGCCTGGACCCGGCGAAAGACCAATCCTATTTTCTGCATGCCGTGGGCGAAGCCGAGTTTGTCCAGACCCTGTTTCCGATCGGCGACATGGAAAAGTCCGACGTCAGAGAACTCGCGCGGCACCACGGCTTGGCCACCCACTCCAAAAAGGACAGCACGGGCATCTGTTTTATTGGCGAACGCCGCTTCCGCGATTTTTTACAGCAGTACCTACCCGCACAACCTGGCCTGATCCAAACTCCGGAAGGTATCAAGCTTGGCGAGCACTCCGGCCTCATGTACCACACCATCGGCCAACGCCAGGGGTTGGGTATAGGCGGCGTCGCCGGACAAAAAGAAGAGGCTTGGTACGTTGCAGAAAAAGATTTAACGAACAATGTTCTCATTGTCGTTCAAGGCACCAATCATCCACACCTTTTCAAGCGCAAGCTGCGGGCACAACAAACGCACTGGGTCAACGGGAATCCGCCGGCGGCGACTTTTCGCTGCAATGCGAAAGTGCGCTACCGCCAAAATGACCAACCTTGCGAAGTCCTGGTGCGCGACGACGTTGTGCACGTCACCTTTGATTCTCCCCAGCGCGCCATCACCCCGGGGCAATCCGTTGTCCTTTATCAGGACGACATCTGTATGGGCGGCGCGGTCATAGAGTCCGCGTTCAACGACTGAGAGCCTGCTAGCACTAATTTGCTGCATGATGCTGAGACCTTTATTGTCAGCAAGCATATGCTGCCTGGACAGACGGAGAAAGATGCCGTGAATTTATACGAGCGACCAACACCGCAATTGAGAGGGAAAAGCTCCGAGGGGACCGACCCTGCGGTCTTCCGGAACGCGCTAAAAAAGTCACCTCTCATCGCTGCTCGTGACTTATTTGGGGAGGCCGGCACGGTGCGATTGGCGCGGTGCAATCGTCGGTGGTCCGAAGCAAAACCGCGCCCCCTGCGCCTTGAGTGGTGGCATAAATGGCGCAACAGCGATTACCAAAACAATGTTAACCGGCCTTAGGAACCAGCAAGTGGAAAATATTTGGCGCGACCGCGCGATTGCATTGTCGGGTATCACTCAGGCGGTAGACGTCATGGACAAGCTGGCCAAGACCGGGTACCTCAACAGCCGGGATTTCGAAACTGCGGCAAAAAGCCTCTTTGAGCAGAATCCTGCCACCACCGAGGCCGTTTTCGGCGGTCCAGGGCAGCTGCTGCGAGGCTATGAGGTCCTACTGGACCTCCTCCAGCGAAAAAAGCGCCCCGAACAAACGGCGCTGATTGGTTACAGCCTCGGCGTCCTCCATCTCCAAAAACGTCTAGCCAAAAACGCTTCGATGCTCGGAGTGATCAGCGATCGGCTAACCAAGAGCCGCCACCAAGTTCAACATTTCGGCATCGCGCATGAAAACGTGATCTCCAACCTCGCGTCCATCTACACCGATACGATCAGTACCTTTCCGTTTCGTGTGCAAGTTGTCGGCGAATATCAATATCTACAACAGAGCCGTGTGGCTAACCAAGTCCGAGTACTGCTGCTCAGCGGAATTCGCGCAGCGACCTTGTGGCGCCAGCTCGGTGGCACACGCTGGCACTTTCTGTTGTATCGCTCCCGGCTGATTGCCGCAACGGAACAGCTCTTAGCGGAAGCCAAGCGGTTCGACCAATCGGGCAACTCCTAAAGTTCGAGCCGATCGCGTATGATCCGCCCAATTAACCACCTTCGGATTTTCGATTACCCATTACTGACCAGGATCCGCATGAATCTGTCTTCCCTCTCCGCTGTTTCACCCATCGATGGACGCTACGCTAGCAAAACTGCGCCACTGCGTGACTTATTCAGTGAGTACGGCTTGATTAAAGCCCGTGTCGAAGTTGAAGTGCGCTGGCTGCAACAACTTGCGGAAAATCCGGGGATTCCGGAAGTACCCGCGTTTAGTCTCCAGGCCGAGCAGCAGCTCAACGCAATCATAAAAAATTTTAGCGAA
>DJFO01000200.1 GCA_002432555.1 Marinagarivorans sp. UBA5870 | reverse complement strand
TATTGGTCGGGCCCTAGCGGAGCGCAGGGGGCTGCCTTTTTTTGATACGGACCAGTTGATCGAGCAGCAGACTGGCGAATCGCTTCAGACACTGCTGGATCGTCTCGGGTTCGCGTCCATGCGACGCTTCGAAGAGGAATTTGTGGCCCGTTGCTCGTTGCCCGCGCAGGGAGTGGTCGCGACCGGCGGCAGTGTGGTGTATGGGCCCGCTGCGATGGAGCGGCTCAGGGCCTGGGGGCGCTGCGTGTTTCTTGAAATTTCACTGGCGACCGTGTTACAGCGAGTGCAAAACTGGCAGACCCGGGGATTTTCCTGTGCGCCAGGGCAGGGACTGGCCGAGGTTTTTGCTGAGCGCCAGCCGTTGTATCTCGCTTATGCCCACTGCCGGGTCCGCTGCGACGGTTTAAATCCAATGGAAGTTTTGTGGCAGTTGGAGCAAGCCTGCTGAGTCTGTTTTTCCGCCGGCGGCCTCGATTCTGGGTGTAATCGCCAAAAGCGGTCGTTATAATCCAGGGCGGCGCTCCCGCGTATTCCCGCCGTCCGTCCACCTCCGCATCCGAAAGCCAAAATATATGTTTGAAAGCCTGCAAAGCTTACCCGCCGACCCGATACTCGGGCTGATGGCGCTGTTGCGCGACGACAGCAATCCCAGAAAAGTCGACCTCGGGGTCGGCATTTATAAAGACGAACTCGGTCGGACTCCTGTGTTACCTTCGATCACCAGGGCGGAGCAACGGCTGCTTATTGCGCAGGAATCCAAGGCCTATGTTGGACCGGCGGGAAATCCAATGTTCAACCAAGCCATGAGTGAATTGTTGCTCGGCAAGGCGGCGTGCCTCGCCGACGGGCGTTTTGCTGCGGTGCAGACGCCGGGCGGATGCGGCGCTCTGCGGGTTGCCGCTGAGCTGATTAAAGCGAGTCGTCCGAACGCGGTCATTTGGGTTAGCGATCCCACTTGGGGCAATCACATTCCACTCCTGGGAAACAGTGGTCTTGCGATCCGCACTTATCCCTATTTCGACCCGGCGACCTCAGCGGTCAATTTTGCGGCTATGGTCGAGGCGCTGATGCAAGTGGGGCCGGGTGATCTCGTCCTGTTGCATGGCTGTTGTCACAACCCCAGCGGGGCTGACCTGACGCCCGCCCAATGGCGCCAGCTGACCGAGCTTGCCCTGCAAAGAGGTTTTACGCCCTTCGTGGACATGGCGTACCAGGGTTTTGGCGAGACCCTTGAGGCGGATGCTTACGGCCTGCGCTATTTGGCGGAACATCTGCCGGAGGTCGTTGTGGCGGCTTCCTGTTCCAAGAATTTCGGCGTTTACCGCGAGCGAGTCGGGCTGGTGGGCCTGCTGGCAGAATCGACAGCCACGGCGCGCGCCGCCCTCAGCCATATGCTGGCCATAGTGCGCGGAATTTACTCCATGCCGCCCGACCACGGCGCGGCCTTGGTGGCGGAAGTTCTCACCGATCCGCAATTGCGCTCGCTTTGGACTGGTGAAGTGGGTGAAATGCGCGGCCGCATTAACGGCTTGCGCGCGACCTTCAGCCAGTCGATGCACGCGCGTTTGGGAGTAAACCGGTTCGCTTTTGTACAACAGCAGAAAGGCATGTTTTCATTCCTCGGCCTGACGGAGGCGCAGGTTTTACGTCTGCGCAGCACCTATAGCATTTACATGTTGAATTCGTCACGGGCGAGTATCGCTGGACTCAATGCACAAAACCTGGATTACGTCTGCGACGCCATCGCGGAAGTGGTGCGAGAGGAGCGGTCGGATTAAAGCCATGCTGCAATGCAGTGCGAACAGCCGGTCGCCCGGGGGGATGAAAAGATGGATATTTGCTTTGACGGTTGTATATACTGCTCAAAAAACATTCTCCTGGTGGAAGTCCTGCCCCGGCGCCTTGGTGATTGGGAAGTAATATTGAGGCTCAATGTCTAGAACCACTAAAGTCCACGTCAGTGAGCTACGTGTCGGCATGTTTGTCAGCCAGTTGGATCGCGACTGGCTGGAAACGCCTTTTCTATTGCAGGGGTTCCCGATTGAAGAAGAAGCAGACATAGATGTCATAGCGGAATATTGTCAGTACGTCTATATCGATGATGATAAAAGCCTGAAGCAAAAGGCGAGCGAATTCAGTTCTAACGTCGGCACCGGGCGACATATCCGGGTAAACGCCGATATTTTTCAGCCGGAAGTTCCCCTCGAAGACGAACACCGCCGGGTGCTGGGCACCTTTCGTCAGGCGCGGTCCATCACCAAGAGCTTGCTGGACGATATACGCCTGGGTGGGGCCATCAATACCGAGCAGGCGCGGCATACCGTCAACGAGTGTGTACATTCGGTCATCCGCCATCCAGACGCGCTGCTGTGGATGTCGAAAATGCGCGACGAAAATGAGTACACGGCGGAACACTGTTTAAATGTATGCATTCTCGCCATAGCGTTCGGCCGGCAACTGGGACTCGGCGAACAGGAGCTGCAGAATCTGGGTATGTGCGGCTTGCTGCACGACGTCGGTAAAATGAAGATTCCACCGGAAATCCTCAACAAACCGGACACCCTTTCCTCCAAAGAAATGCGCATTATGATGGCGCATACGGTGCACGGCCGTAATTTATTGTTGAGTTCCGCCGGGATTTACAGCGGCGCCATCGACGTTGCGCTCAGCCACCACGAACGTATCGATGGCGTAGGCTACCCGCGTCAGCTGTCCGGTAACAGTATTTCCCGCTATTCAAAGATAATTGCCATTGTCGACGCCTACGATGCCATGACGGCAGACCGCTGTTACCAGTCCGCGCGCACTTCCACCGAAGCGATCAAAATTATTTACAAAGAGCGCGGCCAGCATTTTGACGAACAGCTGGCTCTAAAGTTTTTGCAGACCGTGGGACTCTATCCCGCAGGCAGCATAGTCGAGCTTTATTCCGGCGAAGTCGGCATGGTGATCGAAGCCAATCCGCGTTACCGCCATCTTCCGCGCATCGTCATGCTGCGTGACTGTAATAAAAAGCCATTGGAAAAAGAAACCCTGGTGGATTTATCGCTCGTTGAAAAAGGCGAGCTGAGCAAGGAATATTTGATCAAGCAGGTTTGGAAGGACAAAACCTTCGGCATCACCCTCAAGAACTATCTCGAGCGCGGCCTTTTTATGTAGTCTGCTCCGGCGGGCGATACTCGATCTCCACTATATAAAACCGCTTCTGTCCCTCCGGCGAATTTAACGCAATTTCATCATCCAGCCGTTTTCCGAGCATCGCCCGCGCAAGTGGCGAGTCGACACTGAGCTNNTTCGTCGGGGCCGACGATTTGGTAGGTCCTCTCCGCGCCCGCTTCGTCTTCCAGGGTGACGTGAGCACCGAAAAAAATCTTGCTCGGATCATCCGGTATGCGATCGACCACCTGCAGCTCGTCCAGTCGTTTGGTGAGATATCGCACCCGTCGATCGATTTCCCGTAGGCGCCGTTTCCCGTAAATGTAATCGCCGTTTTCCGAGCGGTCCCCGTTCTTGGCGGCCTCGTGTACCGTTTGGGTCACTTGCGGACGCTCAACTTTCCAAAGGTGTTGCAGTTCGGCTTTCAGGCGCTCGGCGCCGGCGGGGGTGATATAGGCGGAACCGCGTTTTGCAGGGGGGCGCCAACGACTCATGACACGGACTCTGAGACTGAGCCTGCGGCCGCAGGGCCTG
>DJFO01000083.1 GCA_002432555.1 Marinagarivorans sp. UBA5870 | reverse complement strand
ATCGATCAATTCATCCAGATCGTCGGCGAAATCGTTTACGTCGCCCACCTCGCCGCTAAAGGTAATGCTGGGCAAGTAGCTCAACCGCCAGTTTTCGTCGTCTCCGATAGTGAGAGCGGCCACCGCAGGATTGAGCGTCGCGGAAAAGAGGGAACTACCATCAGCGAACGCCCCAGTGGTCAAGGTTGCGCCCGGGGTGGTGTTGCCAGAATCAGCGTTGGCAATGTTGGCCAAAAGACCAAAGGCAAATAAGTAACTTTTTTTCACAGGAGCTCCTGAAGAATAGGGTGGACTGAGGCGGTTGCCAGACACCGCATCGAGTTTCGCCTATCAATAACAGCAGCTATTCCTTATTCCCTCCAGGCTTATGCGAACAAAATCTTGATGCCATTTAAATAGAACAATTCGCGATATGCTCAGCCAGCATCACCTTCCAACCAAACTTCGTTCACCCATTCCCAGATACTTTCCCACTCGCGGTCCGCCATCCCCTTTGGCGTCCAGAGGCGAACTATGCCTTCTCTGTCAATGCAGTATAGGTTGCGGTCGACTCTGCAGATGGGAATCAGATGGCGCGGCAAACCGAGATTCCAGGCTTCGGCCGCAAGATCCGGCAAATAGGTATGGGCGTGCGGGTCCGCCGCCGTAGCAGGTTCGATGTGGCCGTAGACTACGTCGCTCACGCTCAACAAAAAGGAACGATAATCTGCCGGGAGCGTTAGAAATAGCAGCTCTTCCACGTCGACCAAATCATCTTCCGACGGCAAATCCAACGGTACCGGCACATCTTCATTGCGTTCTCGCAGAGCCTGAATGATTTCCTCCATAGATGTCTCCAAAAGTTTGCGGAGTGAGCAGTATAAAGTGGCTGAGGATGAAATTAGGATGAATATTTTAGCGGCCCGAAAATTCGGAAAAAAGTTAGTTTTTTAAGAGCGCGTCATGAAAAAGAATGAAACGAGGTGAATGCGAGTCCAGCACGCGTGGCAACCAAATCGATCTGTGGGCAGCGTCTCCTTCTTTTCGTTGTATCGGGGTATAATGCCGCCGTTTTTGCGCTGAGTAATTACCGGGATTGGGAACCGCTGTTGGGCTGACAGACGAGGCGGTATCTCCATAAGAAGTCCCCGGTATGCTGCGTGGCAACAAAAATAAAGTCGCCGGGCCATCGCGCCCCGAGGCGGCCATAAAAGAAATTGAAGCTAAGCATCTTTTCGTAAAGCAAGCGTTTGCCTTTGGCGTGGCATTTGCTTAGAGTGCGCATGTTGTCTGTTTGATTTTTGATCACCCAGCGGACAGGATCTTGCACCGCCCGGAACAGGGGGCGCAATTTTTATGGATAGGTGCTTGTGCAAGATCTCTGGCGGTCATAGATCCCGGGCGTGATGCCATCAAATCGAGGTGTAGATGTGAATTCATCTGGTAGCAATAGTCTGAACAATAACATTCACAACGGGCTGTTACCTTTCCCGAGACGACGTGGCTTGCGGGCTTATATCGCCTGCCTTTCCGGTGCGGCCTTGGGTTCCTTGTCCGCGGTGGCTTTTGGCCTCGGACTGGGAGAGCTCGATTCCACCTCCTTCCTCGGTCAGCCCCTTAACGCCAACATCGAATTGATCAGCCTCGAGGGCGATCTAGATCTCAATACTCTGATAGTGCGCCAACTGACGGTGGAAGAAGCGCAGAAAATGGGTGTCGAGGGATTTTACGCTCCTTACCGAATTGACTTCGTGGTGGACACAAGTGGCGGCACTCCGCGAGTTCGGCTAACTTCGCAGGAGCCGGTGCGTGAGCCCTATCTCAGTTTGATGGTCGAGCTGCGCTGGCCGAAAGGTGTGGTCTATCGCGAGTATCCATTGCTGCTGGACCCCCCGCCCTTGGTTCCCGTCCGTGCGGCAAACCCAGTATCGCCGAAGCCGGCACCGGTGAGCGGAAGTCGTGTTCAATCGCAGCCCGTCCCGCAATCCGCTCCGGCGGCTGACGTGAAGCCGATCCAGATAGGTCTCGAGCCGCTTGCAACCGACGAGGGCAAATATCAAGTTCAGTCCGGCGATACTTTATCGAAGATTGCCGAGCGCTGGCGTGAAGGCACCAGCCAAAGTATCTCCGACACCATGCAGTGGCTTTATGAAAACAACAGCCACGCATTTGCCAACAACAATATCAACCGTCTGCGAGCTGGGGCTGTCTTGCAGTTGCCAGATCTCGCGGCTTTCCGCGAAAGCGATGGCACGGCTGCAGACGCGCCGCGAAGCTTGGCGCCTCTACCGGCAACCGGGTCGGGTGAGGGCGCGGCAGCGGAGGCATCCGAGCAGGCAAAACGCGCATCCTCTCCCGCGGGTGACGATTATGCGCGCGCTGCCGCAACTCGAGGCCTGCTCACCTTGGGCACGGAAAGCCGCGACGACAAAACTCGCGAGTTGATTGATTTGCTGGTGCGAGAAAACGAGACTTTAAAAGCGCGTATGGAAAAACTCGAGAGTTCCGAATATCTCGATACTCTCAAACAGTTGATCGTGCTGCAGCGCCAGCAGATTTCCGACCTGCGCCAAAAGCTGGGTGTGCCCGACAATGATGCAACCCAGGAAATGGACGCATTATTAAGTGAAATTGGCGTACAACAGCCGGAACCAGTTGTGTCTACAGCGCCGGCCGTTGTCGCGCCGGTTGACGCAGCTCCCGCGACTTCGGTCCCTCCGGCTCAGGCCGAGCCGGTCACCCCAGCGGCAGTTGCCGAGATGGATCCCGTTGTCGTACAACCTACAGAACCGGAGTCGAAGCGCAATTGGCTTGTATGGCTAATGTTTGGCGTGGCTATCGCGCTCGCGGCTCTGATTTTCGGCATGTTGGCGTACTACCGCAGGATGGTACCGGCAAAATATCAGACAGTGCCAGAAGCGGAGGGAATTACGCCACCGGTGGCGCCGCGCGAGCAGCGCGCAGAGCCGACCATGGATACTTTCAAGCCCACCGCCTTCAATCCCGCGACAGAGAAGTCCCCCAAACTGGATTACGAAGGTGAGCTGACGCCGATCTACGTGCACAAGAAAAAGGAAGAGGAAAATTGGCTCGGCGAGAAAGTCGCGCCCGTGGAGGTCGATGCGGCAGAATTTGATGCGACGCTGCGCGAAGTGCAGGAAGCGTTCGAAGGTTTGGCCCTGGACGAAGACGCCTTGAAAAACCTCGATGCCTCCATGTCAGCGGTGGACACTCTGATGGAGGTTCCCCCGGCAGAACCCGTAGTCCCCGCGCCGGTGGAGCCGATTGTTGAAGTGAAAGAGAAAGAAGTCAAAATCGGCAGCAAAAAGAAGAAAGATCAGGCAAGTCGCCGTCCCGACGAAGAAGTCCGTATGTCGATTGCGGAGAAAATGGCTCAATATAATCCCGATGAATACCGGCAGGAAATTGAGAGTCTCGGTCTGCTGCAGCTCGATGAATTGGCCGAAATCGAGGAGAGTGACGAAGAGGATGTGGAAACCATCGTTTACCGCGCGATGATGTTTTGCGAATTCAAAAAATTCGACAAAGCGCGCAGTCTGATCGAGATGAAAATGCAGACGATTCACGACGCGCGACTTTCAGCGGCCCTCACGCAGATTGACAGCCTGTATAACGAGGCGCAAAAGAACTCGAAAAAAGCGATTTAAATTTCGAGGTTCCTTCGGTAAACCCAGCCTTTCAGCTGGGTTTATTTTTTGCGGCGGGGAGTAGCGGTGCGCACCGGCTTGAGCAGCGACTTTAAAAAGTGCCCCGTGTGGGACGCCGCCACTGAACAAACGGTTTCGGGGGTGCCCTCAGCAATTATCTGTCCGCCACCGCTGCCGCCCTCGGGTCCCAGATCGATTATCCAGTCGGCGGTTTTGATGACGTCGAGATTGTGCTCGATGACCACTATGGTATTACCGCGGTCGCGCAACTGTTGGAGCACGTGTAGCAGTTGCTGGATATCGTGGAAGTGTAAACCAGTGGTGGGTTCATCCAAGATGTAGAGCGTTTTCCCGGTATCGCGTTTGGACAGCTCGCGCGCCAATTTCACCCGTTGAGCCTCGCCACCCGAAAGGGTAGTGGCCGCCTGACCAAGGCGAATATAGGACAGGCCGACATCCATCAGTGTCTGCAACTTGGTCGCAATCGCCGGCACCGCGTCGAAAAACATGCGCGCGTCCTCCACGGTCATTTCCAGCACTTC
>DJFO01000138.1:11785-12021 GCA_002432555.1 Marinagarivorans sp. UBA5870 | reverse complement strand
ATAAGCATCTATACTGAAAACATTCACGTACCCGGGTCTGCCGTGCAGGCAGACGCGCGGGCCTTCCAGCACAAGGTAGCGGTTGAACATGAGTTCGAGTCGTCCAGTCAAAGTTTTAGCGGTCACCGGTGGCAAGGGTGGGGTGGGTAAAACCAATCTCTCCGTCAACCTGAGCGTGGCGCTCGCCGAAATGCAGCGCCGAGTGGTGCTGATGGACGCCGACCTCGGCCTCGCCA
>DJFO01000138.1:6730-11748 GCA_002432555.1 Marinagarivorans sp. UBA5870 | reverse complement strand
AGTCTGAAGGTGGTGCCGGCGTCGTCCGGCATTTCGACTATGGCCAAACTTTCCCATCAGGAACACGCGGCAATTATTCACTCCTTCAGCGAAATGTCCGATCAGATCGACATACTCATGATCGATACGGCGGCGGGCATCTCGGACACGGTCGTCAGCTTCGTGCGCGCAGCGCAGGAGGCCATAGTGGTCGTCTGCGACGAACCCTCGTCGATCACGGACGCTTACGCCCTGATCAAACTGCTTAACACCGAACACGACGTGTTCCGCTTCCGCGTAATCGCCAATATGACGCGCACCGTGCAAGAGGGCGGGAATTTATTTAATAAATTGAACGGGGTCTGCGAAAGATTCCTTGACGCCTCGCTGCAGTACGTCGGCGCCGTGCCGTTTGACGAAAACGTGCGCAAGGCGGTGCAGAAACGCAAGGCGCTGTTGGAATTCGCCCCGCATTGTAAAGCGTCCCAGGCGATCCGGGCGCTCGCGCAAAAAATTGACACATGGCCCACGTCCCACACTGCGCGCGGCCACCTGGAATTCTTTTTCGAGCGGCTGCTCGGCGCCGACGTGGGCACCTGACGATTTTCATCCCCCGGCAGCGGCCAAATATTTTACNNATCAAGCACAGCAGCGACGCATGGCGAGAATAAACCGATCCTATAACCACACCCGTCCCCTCCTCCTCGCGGTGGAGCGGCGCCAGCGCCCTTGCCGCGGGCTGGATGGTTAGTTTTTGTGGCAGCGAATCGGATGGTCTACGAACCCAAACGTGAAGTCGGCAAGCAAGTGCAGGTCGAGCAATACGCCTATTTGGTCAAACGTATAGCGCTGCACATGATCGCGCGGTTGCCCGCCAGCGTGCAGCTCGACGATCTGATGCAGGCCGGCATGATCGGCCTGCTCGAAGCCGCGCAGAAATTCGACGGCAGTAAGGGCGCCTCCTTTGAAACCTACGCTGGTATCCGCATCCGCGGGGCCATAGTGGATGAAATGCGGCGCGGCGATTGGGTGCCGCGCTCGGTTCACCGCAACGCGCGCCGCATCACCGAGGCCATGCACCATTTGGAGGGGCGCCTCGGACGCGACGCCACCGACGCGGAAATCGCCGAGGTGATGGGCGTGAGCCTGGCCGAATACCAGATTATGGCCAACGACAGTGTGAGCGGTCGTCTCTTCAGTCTCGACGAGACGCTGCATGAAGAAGAGATCAACACCACCCAGATCGCGGTGAGCGAGATGCTCCAGGGACCGGCGGAGGTCACGCACCGGCGGGCGCTGCAGCGGGCCCTGGCGGACGCCATAGACGATCTGCCCGAGCGGGAAAAGCTCGTGTTGTCGCTCTATTACGAAGAGGAAATGAACCTCAAGGAGATTGGGCTCGTGCTCGGAGTCAGCGAATCCCGGGTCTGCCAAATTCACACCCAGGCGGCGCTGAAACTCAAGAAAAAACTCCACGCCTGGTAGTCCCGTCGGGGCAGGGCATATAACCAATTCAAGGCAAACGTTTCCTTTTTAAAGAAATTTCCTGGCCGCTCGGCAGTGACGGACTAGACTTGTAATTATTCGGACTTGGCAAACCGCGGCTAGGCGGAAAGCGGAGGTTAGGTTGGACAAAAACATGAAAATCCTCATCGTTGACGACTTTTCGACGATGCGCCGGATCATCAAGAATCTGCTGCGGGACTTGGGTTTTACCAATACCCAAGAGGCCGATGACGGCGTCACGGCGCTGCCGATGCTGCGCAATGGCGATTTCGATTTTCTCGTCACCGACTGGAATATGCCCGGCATGACGGGCATAGATCTGCTCAAGCAGGTGCGCTCCGATCCTAAACTTGTCAGCCTGCCCGTGCTCATGGTCACCGCCGAGGCCAAGCGCGACCAAATCATCGAAGCAGCCCAGGCCGGCGTCAACGGCTACGTGGTCAAACCTTTTACCGCGCAAGTTTTGAAAGAAAAGATCGACAAGATTTTCGAACGTGTCGGCGGTTAATGAATTGTTTGCGGAAGGCTCCGTGATGGATAAAGGTCAACTGGGGAATGATGCGAAATTTGTCGCCGAGCTGCAGGACTGCGCCAAGCTGCTCATCGACAAGCTGCAAAACAGCGATTTTCAAGATGCGTCGAACCTCATTCACAATCTCTACGAAGTGCGCGATCGCCACATTTTCCAGTCGGTGGGCAAACTGACGCGCGCGCTGCACGATGCCATAGTCAACTTCAACGTGGACGCCCGGCTTTATCCGGACGCCGAAGGATCCGAAATCCGCGACGCCTCCGACCGGCTTCAATACGTGATCAAAATGACCCAGGAGGCGGCCAACAAAACCATGGATCGGGTCGAGACCGCGGCCCCCATTGCCGTCAACCTCGGTCAGGAGGCGGGCGCCCTCAAGGCGGAGTGGCAGAAATTGCGCCGGCGCGAGCTGAGCAAGGATGACTTTGCGCGACTGTACAACCGAATTAGTGATTTTCTCGAACAGATGGGCGAGGGCACTGATCAGCTCAACCAGAATCTGCAGGCCATTATTCTTGAGCAGGGGTTCCAGGATCTGACCGGCCAGGTGCTAAAAAAAGTGATCGGCCTTATTACCGATGTGGAAAAAGAACTGGTCAACTTGGTGCGCATTGCCGGCCAAGTGGAGGAGGTCGCCGGGATTGCCGTCGAGCACGACCGCAACGACGCGAAGAGCGCGAGCAAAAGCGCACCGGAAGGTCCGCAGATTCACGCCCGCCCCGACGTGGTGACGGGCCAGGACGAGGTGGACGATCTGTTATCGAGCTTAGGATTCTGAGAGGCGTTGAATGTCGTTCGGTGAAGATGACGAGATTCTGCAAGACTTCCTCGTAGAAGCCGGGGAAATTCTCGAGCTGCTCTCCGAGCAGCTGGTCGACCTGGAGCAGCGCCCCGACGACCGCAATCTGCTCAATGCCATTTTTCGCGGTTTTCACACCGTCAAGGGTGGCGCCGGTTTTTTGCAGCTGGAGACCATGGTCGAATGCTGCCACGCCACCGAAAATCTGTTCGACATACTGCGCAATGGCAAACGTTCGGTGACACCCGCCCTGATGGACGTGGTGCTGCAGGCGCTCGATACCATCAATTCCCAATTTAAACAAATTTCTCACCGGGAAGAGCCGGCGCGCGCGTCCGCCGAGCTTATGGCCCGTCTCGCGGAACTCGCATCTGGGGACCCCGCGCCGAGCGCCGCTCCGGCGGCCAAGACCAAGTCCGGTCGTAACGAACCTCCGCCCCGCGCCGTACCGCCGCCAGTTGCCATACCGCCGGCGGCCGCCAAGGGCGGGCTCGATCTTACCGATGACGAATTCGAGGGATTCCTCGACGCGATCAATGAAGTGCCCGCGGCTGCGCCACCGCCGCCTGCGCCTTCTCCTTCGCCCGCCAAAAGCGCCGCCGCAGCGGCAGGCTCTGACGAAATCACCGAAGACGAATTTGAGTCCTTGCTCGATCAATTGCACGGCGCGGGCAAGGGGCCCGGCAAGGTGGCTACCCAACGGCCGGCGACACCGACCGCGCCGGTTGCGGCCGCGCTGGGGAAAGACGAGATCAGCGAAGACGAGTTCGAAAATCTGCTTGATCAGCTGCACGGCGCCGGTAAAGGGCCCGGCGCCAAAGGCGCGGTGGCATTACCGCCAACTCCTACACCGCCAAGTGCCGCGCCCGGGAGCGATGCAGCGCCGGTCGGTGCGACGGCGCCCGCTGGGGATTTGATCAGCGACGCGGAATTCGAAGACTTATTGGATCAGTTACACGGGCGGGGCAAGGGTCCCACGGTCGCCGGCAAGCCGCCCGCAGCCGCTAAAAAATCGTCGGCGCCGACGCCGGCCGTCGAGCGCGCGGCCGATGCTGATGCGGAAGATGACAGCGCCGAGTTAACCCAGAGCGCCGCGGCCCCCAAACCGCGCGACGCCGGTCCGGGCAAATCCCGCGAGACGACCGCCTCCGCCGGCAGCGGCGGCGCCGCTCAGGCGGAAACCACGGTGCGAGTGGACACCCAGCGGCTCGACGACATTATGAACATGGTCGGCGAATTGGTCCTGGTGCGCAATCGACTGGTGCGCCTGGGTCTGGACTCCACCGATGAATCGCTTTCCAAGGCGGTCGCCAATCTGGATGTCGTCACGGCGGACCTCCAGTCTGCGGTCATGAAAACCCGCATGCAGCCGATAAAAAAGGTGTTCGGCCGGTTTCCCCGGGTGGTGCGCGATCTCGCCCGCAATTTGAAAAAAGAAATCAATTTGGAATTGGTGGGCGAGGAAACCGACTTGGATAAAAACCTGGTGGAGGCGCTCGCCGATCCCCTGGTGCACCTGGTGCGCAATTCGGTCGATCACGGTATAGAGTTGCCCTCGGTGCGCGAGAGCATCGGCAAACCTCGGGTGGGCAAAGTGGTGTTGGCCGCCGAGCAGGAGGGCGACCACATATTGTTGTCCATCAGCGACGATGGGGCGGGCATGGACCCAGCCAAACTGCGGGAAAAAGCGGTGGAAAAAGGCATTCTCGAGCCGGACGCCGCGTCCCGCTTATCCGATCTCGAAGCCTTTAACTTGATTTTCGCTCCGGGATTTTCTACCAAAACCGAAATATCCGATGTGTCCGGCCGCGGCGTTGGCATGGACGTCGTAAAAACCAAAATTTCCCAACTCAACGGCTCCATCGAAATCCAGTCGAAAAAAGGCGAGGGCACGCGGTTCAATATCAAAGTACCCCTGACCCTGGCGATCATGCCGACGCTGATGATCATGTTGGGCCGCCAGGCGTTCGCGTTGCCGCTGGTGAACGTCAACGAAATTTTCCAGATGGATTTGACCAAGTCGCACGTGGTCGACGGCCAGGAATGCGTCACCATTCGCGACAAGGCTATTCCGCTGTTTCACCTGAAGCGCTGGTTGGTGCGCGGTCATCACGACCGCAAAAAGTTGCCCGGCGCCCACGTGGTAATCGTGACCGTCGGTACTCGGCGGGTCGGTTTTGTCGTCGATCAGCTGATCGGCCA
>DJFO01000138.1:0-6714 GCA_002432555.1 Marinagarivorans sp. UBA5870 | reverse complement strand
CACGATTACTGGCGACGGTACCATAGCGCTGATTTTGGATGTTCCGAGTTTATTGAAACGCTACGCTGGCGGCATTTAAACATAATGACCTCATGGATGAAGATTTCGGGGACCCGACGGGCGGCACGCGAGCTCGCTGCCGGTCCGGCACTGCAATTGGGTTTTCGGACCGGGAAAAACCTCGGTTTCTGAATGCAGTTGGCGCGTGCGGTGCGCGTGCCAAGTCCTATTTTTCCTCAAGCAGGGGTGGCTGTGGCCTATAAAGTTCTGGTGGTGGATGACTCGAGTTTTTTCCAAGTGCGCTTGAAAGAAATCATCAACGAGCACCCGGAACTCGAGGTCGTGGGCGTCGCCGCGAACGGCCAGGAGGCAATCGACCTCGCGGAAAAACTGCACCCGGATATTATTTCGATGGATTACGAAATGCCGTATCTCGACGGCGTTTCCGCGGTGCGCGCCATTATGGCGAAGCGGCCGGTGCCCATAGTGATGTTTTCGTCCATGACTTACGAGGGCGCACGCATTACGCTCGATGCACTGGATGCCGGGGCGGTGGATTTTATTCCCAAGAATTTCGCCGAGGTGTCGCGCAACTCCAGCGCGCTGAAACGCAAACTGCACGAGACGCTCCTCGGTTTTGCCCGTCAAGCCAAACCGCGCGTCGGTTCCCCGGCGGCCGCCAGACCGGTCGCGGCCACCGCTGCCAGGGCGGAAGAAACCCAGGCCCCCAAAGTGCCCGAGCGCAGTATTGCCGCCCGTAGGTCCGCTGAACCGGCGCCCCCGGCGACGCCCGCGGCCGCGCGTAAAAGCCTCAAAAACAAGATCAAGATCGTCATCATAGGCGCGTCGACCGGCGGACCCGTGGCACTTTCGGAGGTGGTGCAAAAACTGCCGAAAAATTTCGCGCTGCCGGTGGTGATCATTCAGCACATGCCGGAAAACTTCACGCGCGCCTTTGCCGACCGACTCGACAAAATTTGCGCGGTGAGTGTCGCCGAGGCGCGCGACGGGGACCTGGTGCAGCCGGGCCAGGTGCTGATCGCCCCCGGCGGCAAACAACTTATTTTCGACAGGCGCGGGTCCGTCAAGATTTTGCCCGGGGACGAGCGCGTCAGCTATAAACCCTCCGTTGACATCACCTTCGCGTCGGCCGCCAATGTCTACGGCGGCAATGTGCTGGGGGTGGTGCTTACCGGCATGGGCTCCGACGGCTGCGAGGGCGCGCGTCTGCTGAAGGAAAAGGGTGCGGTTATCTGGGGGCAGGACCAGGCGAGTTGTGTCGTTTATGGCATGCCCAAAGCGGTGGCGAGCGCGCGGCTCACCGATGAAGTGCTGCCACTTGCGGACATAGGCCCGCGCTTGAACCAGGATTTGTAGCCGTGGACAAACTGAGCATTCTCGGTGTGATCGTCGGGTTCGCTGCGCTGCTCGGCGGCAATTTTCTCGAGGGCGGCTCGTTCGGCTCCCTTGTGAACGGACCCGCCGCACTGATCGTCGTCGGCGGCACTTTAGGCGCGGCGATCCTGCAAACGCCCAAGGCCAGCCTCGACCGGGCCCTCCGCCTGTTCGTGTGGATCTTCCGGCCGCCGCACATGCAATTTCAAAATGGCATCGACAAGGTGGTTCGGTGGGCGGTGGCGGCGCGCAAAGAAGGCCTGCTCGGCCTCGAAAACATCGCGGAAACCGAAGCGGATCACTTTTCCCGCAAAGGTTTGCAATTGCTGGTGGACGGCAGCGACCCGGAGGNNTCCATGTCTTGGAAACGGATCTTCTGGTGGCCGAGAAACGCGATTTTGACGCGGTGCATTTTTACGAGAGTATGGGCGGTTATGCGCCCACCATCGGCATCATTGGCGCCGTGATGGGGCTGATCCATGTGATGCAGCACCTGACCGATCCTGCGCAACTGGGCCCGGGTATAGCGGTCGCGTTTGTTGCCACAATTTATGGGGTTGCCTTTGCCAATCTCTTTCTGCTGCCGGTCGCGAGTAAACTGCGCCAGTGCGTGCGGGAAAAATCGCAATTCCGCGAGCTCATGATCGAAGGCATTATCGCCATAGCCGACGGGGAAAATCCGCGGGCGATTGAAATGNNGGTGTCCTACGCGGATTTCGTCACGCTCCTGTTCGGCTTCTTCGTGGTGATGTATTCCGTCTCCCAGGTGAGCGAGCAAAAATACCGAGTGCTGTCGGATAGTCTTGCCGCCACATTCGAAGGCAACCGCGATGTGCCGGCAGAGGTCGCCGCAGTGCCCGACCAACATCCGCAGGATCAGCAGGGCAAGATCAGCGGCATTTCACCGCAGATCAATATTGTCGATCCGGAGGTGCTGGCGAAAGAATTGGAAGATGCGCTGGTTCACTTGGTCAACCAGGCGCAGGTGAAAATATCCGCGACCGAACTGTGGGTCGAGATCAACTTGAACGCGAATTTGCTGTTCGAGTCCGGCAGCGCCGACCCGAGCGCCCAGGCGCAAACCATTTTCCGCGATATAGCCGCTAAGCTTGCGCCCTACGACAACGAAATCGAGGTCTCGGGCCACACGGACAATGTGCCGATTCACACGGCGCGCTTCCACAGCAACTGGGAGTTGTCCGCCGCCCGCGCCTCCTCGGTGGTGCGCCTGTTGGTGGACAATGGGGTAAAACCTGGGCAGCTCTCCGCGGTCGGTTACGGCGAGTTCCGCCCCCTGGCCGACAATGCGACCGAGGTCGGCCGATCGGCTAATCGGCGCGTAGTTTTAATGGTCGCCCGACACGCGGTAGAGCGGCCGCTGGTTACGCCGGAGGAACTTGCCGAGCCCGCGTCCGACGCTCCGATACGTCCTCCGCTTTTGCCAAACGAAGTCCGCTCGCCAGACGCAGAGGTTCCGACTGAGGGAGCGGCGGAGTTCCCAGGCGAGCCGCAGCCCACTCCGCCGGGCTCCGCCGCGAATTGATGGCGCCTAAGTTAGTTATCAGACAGATGATTCCTGTTTGCCTTCATCGAAGCCCACCAGAACGGAAACCGGTTAGCAAAATTGCAAGGTAATATGACCTAAATCTGCCGAAGCGGGTTGTGTTGCGTTTTTTTTAGGACTTATAATCTCCTAACTTATTTGGAATTCGTCTAAATATTCCGAATGTCGTTCGATAAGACCAATTGGATGAAGTGTGCCGAGGTGATTTCGCCTTGGCCAGGTCTTTGGTCTTGCCTAGATCCGGCTGACGCTGGGCATTTTTTTACTCTTAAAAAAATAACGACCAACAAAATCGTAACGCGGCAGTTGATTTAACTGTATCGCGCGGCGGGAGTTGCTGTTTTTGCGTGGGCGTTATTTGCACTACGGCAGCCCGCCTTCGTTGGTACCAAGGGCGGAAGCGGATTCGAAACGAGCGGCGAGACAAGGCGCAGCTTAACTGACGCAACCGGTACAGGAGGCGAAAGAGGATTTTCGCACGAGACAATTCAGGGATTGCAGCAGCAGAAGTGGGTGTTGCTATGTTGTACAACAGCTATGAATTTATTCTCGTCTATTTGCCGATCACTTTTTTTGTCTATTACTGGCTGAACCGCCAGCGCTGGCTCCATGCGGGCAAGATATTCCTGGTGCTCAGCAGCTTTTTCTTCTACGGCTACTGGAACTCTGCGTACGTTCCGCTGCTGTTTTTTTGCCAACTCTTCAACTATGCCCTCGGCCGCCGGATAACGCAGGAAGGTACTCCCCATTCGGCAAAAAAAGCGATGTTGATCGGCGGCATCCTTTTTAATCTTCTATTGCTCGGGTACTACAAATACACCGATTTTTTGCTCGGCAATGTCAATTTGGCGGTCGGTAGCGACTTTGACCTGCTGCACTTGACGCTGCCGCTGGCGCTCAGCTTTGTCACCTTTCAGCAGATCGCGTATCTCGTGGACAGTCACAAGGGTGAGACAGGGAATTACAGCTTCCTCGACTACATGGTTTTTATCCTGTTTTTCCCCCAGTTGATTGCCGGTCCCATAGTGCATCACAAGGAAATTCTGCCGCAGTTTGCCAACCTGCGCACCAAGTACATCGACTACCGCAATATCGCCACCGGGCTGTTTATTTTTTCCATAGGGCTGTTTAAGAAAGTCGTTTTGGCCGACACCTTCGCCCAGTGGGCCGATGCCGGCTTTGCCAACGCCCAGTCTTTGGCGTTTATCGACGCCTGGGCTGCCTCTCTGTCCTACACCTTCCAGTTGTACTTTGATTTTAGCGGTTATGCCGACATGGCGATTGGCCTCGCGCTGCTGTTCAACATTAAGCTGCCGATCAATTTCAATTCGCCTTATAAGGCCACCGATATCCAGGATTTCTGGCGGCGCTGGCACATGACCCTGTCGCGGTTTTTGCGCGACTACATTTACATACCCCTGGGGGGAAACCGCAAGGGCGCCGTGCGCACCTACACCAACTTGCTGCTGACCTTTCTCCTCGGCGGCATCTGGCACGGGGCGGGATGGACTTTTGTGGTTTGGGGCCTCATGCACGGGGCAGCCCTGGTGGTTCAGCGCATGTGGAGCCAGTTCGGCTTTGCCCTGGGCAACTTCTTGGGATGGCTGATCACGTTCAATTTCGTCAATATCGCCTGGGTTTTTTTTCGCGCGGAGCATTGGTCCGATGCGATCCATATATTGCGGGGAATGGTCGGCCTTAATGGCATCGTGCTGCCGGACGCGCTGGCCCGCTTCCTGCCCGACATGACGAAGTGGGGGGTGACCTTTGGTGACTATATTTCCGGGGTGCAAGGATCACCGTTTACCTTAGCGAGTCTGCTGCTCGGGTTGAGCATAGTTGTTTTGTGCAAAAACTCGATGGAAAAAATGGAAACATTTCAACCGTCCCGCTACAACATCGCCGTGGCCGCGAATTGTTTCGCCATCAGCTTGCTCGGCTTGTATCAAGTGACCGAATTTCTGTATTTCAATTTTTAACCCTAGCTAAAGGAGAGGTTGGCTATGAAACACGCGGGTTGGGTAAAAGGTTGGAGTCTGTCGTCAACGGCTTTGGTGGTGGTCGCCTATATAGCAGTGGTGCTGCTGACTTTATCGACGGATATGCCGCTGCGCTTCACCAAATCGATTTCCTATGATGCCAAGATAAAGTTCATCAAACAAAAACTTGACCAGCGGCAATACGACACTTATGTGTTGGGCTCTTCCATGGCGCTCAATAATATCGACAGTGCCGTAGTAGAGAACACGGCCGGGGCCGCCGTGTTGAACTTGGCATCCTGGGGCATGGGGACCTCGGAATCGCTGCAGCTGCTGCAGTTTCTGGATCTCTCCGGAATTCGCCGAGTGATCTACGCGAGCCAGTATTTCGATTACGTGGGCGAAGTGGACAAGGTGCTATATCCGGATGAGCTGACGCGTTATTTCGAGGGGCTTTTCCCGTACAAAGCGTATTTTTTTAATATCGCCCGGCTGCCGCAGAACCTCTGGGACACGCTGGATTTGGAGCGGCGCTATACGGACAACCGCAGTCAGAACTTGCTGTTCGATGCCAATGGCGATGTCAATTTCGACAAACACCGGTTTCGCATAGATCCCAAGCGCTGGTCAAAAATTCCCGGAGTGCCCACAGTGCCGCTCGGCGATGAATACTTCAAACATCTCGTCGCCATGCACGAATTTCTGCGGGCGCAAAATATCGAGTTGGTGGTAGTGACAAATCCGTTTCGCGGACATCTGTTGCAGCAGCAATCGGCGGAATTCCAAGAGTTTTTTGCGGAGCATATAGCCTATCTGCAAAAACTGGCGGGGGAGCGGGGCTTTGTGTACGTCAACGCCCACGACCAGCTGCGGCTGGCGGACGACTTTTTTGTCGATCCCACCCATCTCAATTCCATCGGCGCCGAGAAAGTGACCCGCCTGGTCGTTGAGCGCATGGAGCAGAATCCCAAGTCCACCTTGGTTGACCTTTGACTTAGTTTCGTGCCCTTCCCCTTCCCCTTGGCCTTGGCTGCCAAGGACATTGAGGGGTGCGTTTGTCGCTTTTTGCGGGCCGCCCTCCGCGCGGCGTCGACCTACGCTTTACAACGCCGTTTGTCGCAACGGCGCTGCCCCATCGTCAAAGTCCCCCTCAGTTCCGTGCGCGCCCTCTTCTCCGCTACCGAGAGAGGGCAGGGGCGGCCCCGTGTAAGGAGAGGCCCTCGGAGAACGGCCCCGCCGAAAGGGCGGCCGGCTCTTCACTCCCGCCGCCCGCCGGTTTTTCGGCTATGCGCACGGTTTTTGCCTAATCTTAAATAAGTGACCAGGCGCGTCAGAATTCCGACTGAGGTAAGGTAGTTGCAGATTTGGGCGGTGGCTAATCAAAAGGGCGGGGTGGGTAAAACCACCACGGCGGTGGCCCTCGGCGGTTTGGCGGCCGAGGCCGGCCTGCGCGTGTTGCTCGTTGATCTGGATCCGCATGGATCTCTCACCTGTTATTTCGGCCTTAATCCAGACGGTCTCTCGAGCAGCGCTTTCACCTTATTCCAGGAGCGCAAACACCTCAACGTCAGTCTCGTTGGTCAGCTGATCTTCGCCACCCCCTATCGAGGTTTGAGCGTACTGCCGGCGAGCACAGGTCTGGCAACGCTCGAGCGGCAGGCGATAGGCAGCGATGGCATGGGACTGGTGATTTCCCGCGCTTTGGCGCAGGTCTGGGACGATTTCGATTTAGTCCTGCTGGATTGCCCGCCGCAGCTGGGCGTGCTGATGGTGAAC
>DJFO01000285.1 GCA_002432555.1 Marinagarivorans sp. UBA5870 | reverse complement strand
AAACCGAGCATTAAGGAAATTAGGGCGGTGCCCCCCAGGCTCACCAGGGGCAAGGGTACACCGACAATCGGTAACAGTCCCGACACCATGGCAATGTTAACGAACACATACACGAGAAAAGTGAGGGTGATACTGCCCGCGAGTATGCGGCCAAAAGTGCTTTGGGCGGTCATGGCGATCCACAAGCCGCGGCTGATGACAAATAAATAGCCGGCGAGTAGTAGCAGGACGCCCATCATGCCGAACTCCTCAGCGAGCACGGCGATAATAAAATCCGTGTGGCTCTCCGGCAGGAAATCCAGCTGTGACTGGGTACCCTTCATCCAGCCTTTGCCCTCCCACCCGCCGGAGCCTATGGCCGTTTTCGCCTGAATGGTGTTCCAGCCGGCACCAAGCTTATCTGCGTCGGGATCCAGGAGCGTCAGCACCCGCTGCTTCTGGTAATCATGCATTACGAAATGCCACATCGGCCAGCAGGCTGCGCCGAGCAACAAAAAAGCGCAAACGATGTAGCGCCACGGCAGTCCCGCCAGAAACAGCCCGATCAAGCCGGAAGAGCCGACCATGATGGCGGTGCCCAAATCGGGCTGCTTCACGATAAGCGCGGCAGGCAAAATAATGAAGCAGAGGCAGATCACCACGTGGACCAACCGCGGCGGGAGCATGCGGGCGGAAAAAAACGAGGCAACACAGATGGGCACGGCGAGCTTAAGGATCTCCGACGGCTGGAAACGGATGAATCCCAAGCTGAGCCACCGCTGCGCCCCTTTGGCCCCCACCCCCATAACCAAAACAAGAATCAGCAACACCGTACCGACGAGATAAAACCAAAAAGCGTAGCGCTCGATGAACAAAAGGTTCACTTGGGCCGCGAGCAACATGCCGGCGTAGGCGACGCCGAAAAAGATCAGTTGCCGCTTCACCATGAATTGATTGTGGCCACTCGCGCTGTACAGCACCAGCAAACCATAACAACTGAGCGCGAGCAGGCCGAGCAGCAACAGCGGGTCTACATGGATCATTCGCCAGAAGCTGGTGGCGCTTTTAAAGTAGTGGCCGGAATCGGGCAGGCGTCGGACAAAATCCTGACTTTTCAAAATCATGTCAATAGCCTAAGGCGGTTTGTTCGGCTTCGGCCGCGCGGCGCTCGGCCTCGCCCGCAAACCAAGTGTCAAACACTTTGCGGGCCACAGGCGCTGCGGCGCTGGAGCCGTGCTCGCCGTTCTCCACTATGATCGCCACCGCAACCTGCGGATTGTCGGCGGGGGCGTAGGCAATGAACAAAGCGTGGTCACGATTGCGCTCATGGATTTTATCCCGGTCGTATTTAGCGTCCTGCGCTATGCCGATCACCTGCGCCGTACCCGTTTTACCCGCCATTAAATAGGTGGCGCCTTTGGCGGCGACTTTCGCCGTACCGCGCGGGCTGTGCAACACCCCCTCCATGGCGGAGGCGATCATATTCCAATTTTCGTCCCGTGCCGTATAGGCGCGCCGCTCCGGGATCTCGAGCCGTTGATTATCAACCCGCTCTACCAGCTGCGGTCCGCGAATCACCCCACGGCCAGCCAGTCCGGCCGCGAGCACGCCCAACTGCACGGGCGTCACCAGAACATCGCCCTGGCCGATACTCACATTGAGGCTATCGCCGGGAAACCACGCCATGCCCCGCACCGCTTTTTTCCAAACGCGCGATGGCCAAATGCCGGTGCGCTCGCTCGGAACGTCTATGCCGGTTTTTTCACCCAAACCGAAGGCGGCCCCCACGGGGTGAATCCGGTCGATTCCCATGCGGGCGGCGAGATTATAAAAATAGGTATCGCAGGACTCGATGATGGCCTGGCGCAGGTCCACCTGATTGCCGTGGCCGTGCTTCTTCCAGTCGCGATATTTGTGAACGTTGTTATCGAGTTGGAAAAAACCCGGGTCGCGGATGCGCCACTGGGGAGTGATCACACCCGATTCCAACCCCCCGAGGCCGAGCATGGGCTTGAGTGTCGAGCCCGGCGGGTACTGGCCTTGGATGGTCCGATTGAGCAGGGGCAAATCCGGCGACTCGTTTAAGTCTTTGTAGTTCTGATAACTGATGCCGGTCACAAACAGATTCGGGTCGTAACTTGGAGTGCTTACCATTGCGAGAACGCCACCGGTTGCCACTTCAATGGCGACCACGGCGCCGCGTTGACCCTGCAGGGCCTCGGCCGCCGTGCGCTGCAGTTGAATATCGATAAACAAGTGGAGATCCTTGCCGGGCGCCGGATCTATGCGCTCCAAAGTGCGGAGGGCGCGGCCGTGGGCGTTGACTTCCACATGCTGCGTGCCGACCTCTCCGAGAAGCTGATCTTCATAATACTTTTCGACGCCGATCTTGCCGATACTGTGCGTGCCGCTGTAGCGCCGGTAGGTCTCGTCATCGAAGCTGGTCAGCTCGCGTTCGTTGATGCGCCCAACGTACCCGATGGTGTGCGCGAACAGCTCGCCGTGGGGATAGTAACGCACCAGCTGCGCCTCCACCTCAACGCCCTCCAGGGCATATTCATTGACGGCAATTCTCGCAATTTCTTCTTCCGTCAGGTGGTAGCGCAACGGCACAGACTCATAGGGTCGACGCCGTTGAACGAGGCCTTTGCGAAAGCTGTTTAAGTCGTCCTCGCCCACGCTGATCAAACCGGCAATCTGCTGGAGCGTCGCTTCCAGATCTGGCGTGCGCTCCTTGACGATCGAGAGGGTATAACTTGGGCGGTTCTCTGCGAGCAAAACGCCGTTGCGATCAAAAATCAACCCGCGGTTGGGCGGCACCGGCTGGACCTGGATCCGGTTGCTGTCTGCACGGGTGGCGTAGTCTTCGTAGTTGACGACCTGCAGGTCATAGAAGCGGTAAATCAGAATACCGAACAATAGGAGAACAAACAGGAACGCCATGGATATACGCGCGCATACCAGCCGCGTCTCGGTCTTGAGGTCCTTCAGGCGACGGTGGTCGTTATCGATATCGGGAAATGGCATAACTCAAGGCGACAATAAACCCTGCCTTAATTGTAGTGAGGCGGAGCGGAAATCTGTATGGATCAGTGAAAGAAAGCAATATGGATCACTAATGTTGCGCTAAGTGCCCGAAGATAATGTTCAAAAACACCTGCTGCGCTAAAAAGCATAAACCAGATTGCTACGCCTGTGCGTACTTTCTCGCTGCGGTCTGCCGAAAGAGCGGAAATTTCGCTACGCACCACGCCGAAACTCGATTTTCATTTGTGATAGGGATGATTTTGCAAGAGGGTCCAAGCCCGGTAGAGCTGTTCGATGAACACGATCCGCACTAAGGGGTGCGGCAGTGTCAGGTTCGAGAGGGACCACCGCACTTGCGCCCGCGCGAGACAAGCCTCGCTGAAACCATCCGGACCTCCGATCACAAAAGCGAGATCGTCGCCCTCCATGCGCCAGTGCGCCAGGTTGTCCGCCAACTGCTCCGTCGACCAGGTTTTGCCGCGCACGTCAAGGGCGACCATCGTAAAGGAGGGCGGCACTGACTGCAGAATCGCCTCACCCTCCTGGCGCATGGCGTCCTTCACCGAGCCCCCTTTCGGCCGCTGGCCCAGCGGAATTTCGAGCAATTGGGGCTGCAGGTCTCGCGGCAGCCGCTTAGCGTAGTCCGCATACCCGGTCTGCACCCACGCCGGCATTTTCTGGCCGACCGCGACGAGTTGCACTTTCATACGCTGACCGCTTGCGCCGATTAAGGTTGTGAGTGCGGGCGCTCTTCCCGGTGCGCGGGCACCTTGGACCAGAGTTTTTCCAGCTCATAAAAATCCCGGGTCGCCTGCAACATTACATGCACCACTGTATCGCCGTAGTCCACCAGAACCCATTCCCCCGCCTCGAAACCTTCGATGCCGATCGGGCGATGGCCAGCCGTCTTTAATTCCTCAATGACGTTATTGGCCAGGGATTTCACATGGCGATTGGAAGTGCCGTTTGCAATGATCAGGTGATCCATCACGTCGGTCAGTTGAGAAACATCCAGTTCCACAATTTTTTGGCCTTTCAGGTCTTCCAGGGCGTCGAGAATTAACTTGTTCAATTCATTCATAGGGGGTGTGACTTCTAGGAGTAATAGAGTTGATGTTCTTGCACATAGTGATAGACCCCCTCGGGGATCAAATATTTGCCCGGCAGGCCATCCGCCAGTTGCCGACGCAACTGGGTCGATGATACTGCCAGCGGTGTAGTGTCCAGGAACGCGATGCCGCCGCTTGGCGTGAGCTGGTCCAAATGGACCTCGCGTTGAGCTACCCAAGCGGCAACCGGCCCGTCTGACGGGCGACTCCAACCGGGCCGATTGACGACCAAAAGATTGGCGAGGTCCGTCAATTCCATCCAACGGTGCCACTGTTGCAGCGATGCCAGACTGTCCATTCCGATCACCCAAACGAGCAGCCCGTAAGGATCCCTCCGCCTTAAAGTTTGCAGAGTGGTGAGGGTATAAGACGGGCCTTCCCCCACCGTTTCGCAAAGCTCCACACCAAAGCTGGGTCGACTTCTGTCCCTGGCGAAGTGGTTCAACTCGGTTACCGCGAGGTCCAACATGGCTAGCCGATGCGCTAAAGCGATTTGCGGAGCGGGCTTATGCGGCGGGTCGCCACAGGGAACAAACATAACCCTGGCGCCCGTGCGGAGGTGGCACTCCAACGCTAGGCGCGTGTGCCCTATGTGAACCGGATTGAAAGTGCCCCCGAGGTAGAGCGTGCAAGACGCCATCACTGGCGGATATGCCCGTCGCCAAACACGATCCATTTCTGGGACGTGAGACCCTCCAGCCCGACCGGGCCGCGGGCGTGAATTTTATCCGTGGAAATGCCTATTTCAGCCCCGAGGCCGTATTCGAAACCGTCGGCAAACCGGGTCGATGCGTTCACCATGACCGAGCTAGAATCCACCACGGCCATAAATTGGCGAGCCCGCCCGTAATTTTCCGTCACTATGGCGTCCGTGTGTTGGGAGCCGTAACGATTGATATGCTCGATCGCCTGGTCGATTCCCTCAACAATACGAATCGCGAGAATGGGCGCGAGATATTCCGCATACCAGTCTTCCTCCTGCGCCGGCTGAATGCCGGGTAGCAGGGCTTGAGTGCCATCGCAGCCGCGCAGCTCCACGCCTTTAGCGGCGTAGGCTTCGGCGAGCTTGGGAAGAATATCGGCGGCTACCGCTCGGTCTACGAGCAATGTCTCCATGGCATTACATACACCGTACCGGTGCGTTTTCGCGTTGAAAGCGATTCGAAAGGCTTTGTCCAAATCCGCCGCGGCGTCTATATAGACGTGGCACACCCCGTCCAGATGTTTGATCACCGGCACCTTGGCCTCACCCGCGATCCGCTCAATCAGCCCGCGCCCGCCCCGGGGAACGATGACATCAACATACTCTGGTAGGGTGATCATGGCCCCTACCGCCGCCCGATCAGTCGTCTCGATGACCTGCACCGCCGACTCTGGCAAACCCGCCTGCCGAAGGCCCGCTTGAATACACACCGCGATTGCGCGGTTCGACGCTATGGCTTCGCTGCCGCCGCGCAGTATGGCGGCGTTCCCGGATTTCAAGCAGAGGCTCGCCGCGTCCACCGTCACGTTCGGTCGCGACTCGTAAATAATTCCCACCACACCCAGGGGAACACGCATTTTACCGACCTGGATGCCGCTGGGGCGAAACTTCAGATCTGTAATCTCCCCGCAGGGATCCGGTAGTGCGGCTACCTGCAGCAGACCCTCGATCATGCTGTCGACCCGCGCCGGCGTCAGTTCCAGCCGGTCCAAGAGCGCCGCGTCCAAGCCCTGGCGGCGACCATTGGCCATGTCTATGCCGTTAGCGTCGGCCAGGGCGGCGCGAGAAAGACGTATCTGCTCTGCAATAGCTTGTAAAGCGCTGTTTTTTATCGCCGTAGTGGCGGTGGCGAGGAGGCGGGACGCAGATCGGGCTTGCTGCCCGATCTGGATCATATAATCTTGCACATTCATGGGGACTGATGAAAAAACTCGAGTTGGGCAGCGGCGCAGTATAACAGGCGTGTCGCCGTGTGCGTTAGCTTAAAAATTGTGCAACTCCGCACAGAGCCTAGGCGGATTTACTCGATGATGCGGATTGCAGCTGGGACGCTGCGGCAAAATGCGCGCGGGAGTAGGCAACCCGTTCGACGATCGGGTATTTTTCCGGCTTCTTGATGGACTCGACGAGGCGCAGGCGCGGCAGCAAGCCGGCGTCGTTGGCGACCTGAATGGACAGTCCCGGGCGCGCGTTGAGCTCGAGCAATAATGGGCCGCGGTGTTTGTCGAGCACCAGATCCACCCCAAGGTAACCCAGGCCGGTCATGTCGTAACACGCGCAAGCCAACTCCAGCATCGCAATCCATTGGGGCACCACCAGCTCTACTAAGGCCTGTTTGGTATCCGGATGGTGGGTGACGGGCCGCCCACTCTGCACCGCGCGAACGGCGCGCCCACTGTCCATGGAGATACCCACGCCCACTGCCCCCTGGTGCAAATTCGCCTTGCCTTTGGATGAGGCGCAGGATAAACGCATCATGGACATGACCGGGAAGCCGCGAAACACTATGACCCGCAGGTCGGGCACACCCTCGTGGGTGTACTGCAAAAACGCGTCGTCGACCTTAATCAGGGATTCCACCAGAGCAAAATCGGTTTTCCCGCCTAAGGAAAAAAGGCCGGCGAGGATATTGGAAATATGTCGCTGAATGTCCGGCATCGACACTGGCTGGCCGTTCGTTTTATAAAATACGCCGTCAATAACCCTGTCGATGACGAGTATTCCCTTACCACCCGAACCCTTGGCGGGTTTGATGCAGAATCCATTGATGCCGGCGGTAATTTGAGCGATTTTGGGCACGTCATGCTGATTGTCGATCACGCCGATTAGATCGGGCACATTGACACCGTGCTCCAACGCGAGATTTTTGGTCTTCAATTTATCGTCGACCAAAGGGAAATTGGACCGCGGGTTGTAACGGCTGATGTAACGAATATTGCGGCAATTCATCCCCAATATACCTTTGGTTGCGAGGCGGCCGTAACGAGTGCGCTGCCGCCAGAACTGCCCCAACTGCGTGAAAACGTTCATGGCTGTTTGACTTCCACCAGCGGTTTAAAGCGGCGCAGCTCGCTCAACCTGTATCCTGTGTAATTGCCGCACAAAAGCACGAGTGCCATGAACACCAATTGCAGACCGATAAAGTTGAACATCAGGTGGCGAATGATCGGGTTGATCATCACCAGATAGGCAAGCACCGCCACCAACAGCGATCCCCCGCCTTGCACCAGTACCTCTTTGGCCCCCTCCTCTTCCCACAGAATCGACATGCGCTCTATGGTCCAAGACAAAATAATCATGGGGAAGAAGGTGATCTTCAGACCCTCCGCCAAATTCAAGCCGTAAGCCAGAATGGAAAACACGGCAATTATGATAATTACCGAAATAATCACCGCCGAAATACGCGCAACCAATAGCAGATTATGGCGCGACAGATAAGCGCGGATTATCAGGCCGACACCGACGATCAGAAAAAAACCAACGAGACCGGTAATCAGGCTAGTTTGAATGAATGCGAGCGCTATCAACACGGGCATAAAGGTCCCCGATGTTCGCAGGCCGACGAGGATGCGCATGATGACCACCACCAGCACGCCGACCGGTATCAGCAAAATGCCCTTGAACATGGTCTGCTCTTCCAGCGGCAGACTGTGTATGGAAAAATCCATGGCGTTTTTCAAGTGAGCGACTTTTTCCTGGTAAATGCGCGAGGCCGGAACCTCCTGGCTGATAATGGAGAAACTCACGCGCGAATCGCGACCGCCCTCCAGGTCGATCAGCGAACCGGAATTTTGCTCCCACAACAGCTGGTTGGTCACCTGGCCTTGATGCCCGGACTGGGGGTCGAATAGGGCGTATTCGCTACCGGAAAAAACTTGCAGATAGCTCACCAGGGACTGGCGGCGGCGGCCATCTTCCAGATACAGGGTCTGGACCACTCGCGCCGGAATGCCGGCGATATTCAGCATTTCCACCAACCGGCGCTCGCGCGATTTCTGCTGCACGAGCAATTGCGCCAATTGGGCCTCATTGTTGAACTCCGCAATCAGCTCCCGCGTCATGGTGAACGCATCCGCCGAACGGGAACGCGCCCGCTGCAACAGCTGGGTTACGGCGGTTTCCTCGGGGCCGGTATAGGTTATGGTCTCTATGGGAGGGGGCGTGCCCACCGGGGTGCTGAAGCTGTTTTCATCGAACAGCATATCGACCTGATAGTACAAGGTCTGCTTGCCAACCGCCTCGCGGATCGACCATTCCGCCCGCCGTTTCACCCCCTCATCGACAAATGCCAACCCGTAACCAGGACTCGCCGTGTGTTCCGACACTCGTTCAAAGCCGGGCTGATTATCCGGCACTGCAAGGGATAATTTGACTGGCGCCGCCAGCGCCTCAAACTCGACTTTCGCTTCTATGGACCAGATCTGCCGCCGGGCATCCGGCAACCAGGGCACGTCGAAAACATAGTGGCGATAAAAGGTTAAAGAAAGGCCTGCACCCAGCAGAGCGAGTACCAGTATATAGAGGGGAACCCGAGTGGAAGGCGCCGACTTACTCATAGGGAAGAACTCTCGGTGTTTTTATTCTGTGTGTATTTGCGAGTGGTATCTACCACGGCGAGATCACGCAAGAAGGACCGGCCGAGTACCACCGGAAGACCGCTTGTAGCGCGTCGTACGAGAACAAATTCAGTGTCTTCTTTTAAATCTCCGAGTTTGATTTTCAGGCGCACCACCGGCCGGCTCTCGGCCTCGCCGCCGTTAGCCGCGCGGACCTTCACCCGTCGCAACAACGGCGCTTCGAAGGCGGCCGGCGTGTCGGCGGACAGCTCGCCATCACGGCCGATCGTGAGACCAAAACGTACCCATTGGTCGCCGTTGCGCTCGAACAGCTGAATATCGGCGGCGTAGACCACCGAGGCTTTTACCCCAGTATCCACTCTAGCCTTAACGCTGCGTCCCAGCAGATCGAACCAAACCCACTCCTCTTTACCGAGGATCACTTTGCCGGATTCGTCGAACTGCGGAAGGTTATGCCGTGGTGAATTTTTCGCAACCGGGGCGCCGTTCGCGCGCACTGCCGGTTTCGCGGCGGGCTGCGGCGCGCGCGCAGAGTTTGCTTGGCGCAGCCCCTCCAGCTCAACACGCAGACTCGCCAATTCCTGATGGATATGGCTGCGCTCTTCCTGCAAAGCAACCAAGTGCTGGCGCTGCAACTCCAACTGCTCCGCCTGCTGCATAACTAAGTGTGCTGTGTCGCGCTGGGCGTCCGTCAGCTGACTTACGGAGCGACTGGAAGTACACCCAAGCGAAACAACGGCCGCCGCCGTCACGAATAACTTCAGCACGATTCTCATATTTATATATCTGCCTCTCCACCCCGCAAGACGCGGTTTATTAACTTGCTGTCCTCTGCAGCGCGCTGCGGTGAACAGCGGACAATCGCAACGATTTCAGCCAAAGCTTAGTGCCTACATTTGTGGCGTTTTGGTCGACTGTGTAAACTTCGCTTTGCTTTGGTCCCCCAGTCGAGGAAAAATAGTTTCATGTCCCAAAACACAGTCAAAGCCGTAATTTTTGACCACGATGGCACCCTGGTAAATTCCGAACCCGTGCATTTGCGTTGCTGGAACGCTGTTCTGGAAGCTTACGGAGCGAGCCTCGCATGGGATGACTACGCCCACCACCTCTCCGGCATGCCCTCGCGCGTATCCGCCCAATGGTTAGTCGGCAAGTTTAACCTCGATACGAATCCCGACGCACTACTGTCGGCCAAACAAAAACTTCTGCGGGAATTCTTGACAAGCAGTGCCTATCCGCTCATGCCGGAAGTGGCACCCCTGCTTGAGTATCTCCACTGCCTGGACATTCCCCTGGCCATAGCGTCGGGTGCCGACCGGGACGAAGTGCGCAGCAGCTTAAACTTTCATGGGTTCGCGCGGTACTTCCGAGCTGTGGCGACTAATAGCGACGTTGCGAACAATAAACCGGCTCCGGATGTTTACCTCCTGGCGGCTAAGCAGTTGGGGGTGGCCCCGCAGGATTGCATCGCCATCGAAGACAGTGATAACGGCGAAAAAGCGGCGCGGGCGGCAAGTATGCGTTGTCTGCGGCTGCATTCGATGGCGGACGGCGATCCAGCGGCGCTCCGGTACCGAACGCTGGCCGAAGTCCACGATTGGTTCACCCAAACCCTGGGCGGCTGATGGTCTTCCAGCGGGAGGACTCCCTCCTCACCCGCCTCCCGGTGGGTCGGACTTCAGGCTATATTCAGGTAATCGGCGCTATTGTCGTGTCTACGCTGGGCAAGGAAAAACGGAATTTTGTGCGCTACGCCGCAGCCGGCGCAACGAACCGGGAGAGCATATGAGATTTAGAGTTCGTGCGGAGCCCGTGGTGGCTTATTTTAGACCGGAGTGGGTCCTTGGGGACAAACGGGCTGTTCAACCAGTCCAATATATCAGCAATTGTACGAGGCACCATGCCCGGTTTGATGAATGAAGACATTTGCACAGAAACTGATCTTAACTTTGTTGGTTCCCTTGATATTGGCACTCCCAAGAGTCACTCTGGCGGATCCGCAGAGCCCATATATGCAGTACGCTCAAGGCGAGCGTGGTACAGATAAGTCGCGCGCCGCCGACATAGCGCGGGCCGCTCATGGAGGCAAGGTCCTCAAGGTCGACGAGGTGAGCGCGGATGGCCGGACCCTGTACCGCGTGAAACTTCTCCTCGACGGAGGCCGCATCAAGATCGTCACGGTAGACGGCAGTAGCGGCCGCATCATTTAATTTGGAGCAGTGTATGCGTTTGCTGGTAGTTGAAGACGAAGAAACGATTCGCAAGCAATTGACGGATTTTCTAGCACAGCAGAGCTTCGCTGTAGACCAGGCAGCCGACGGACGCGAAGGTCTTTATTTCGCCCAGGAATATGATTACGACCTGGCGATCGTCGACATTGGCCTGCCGGTGCTCAACGGCATCGAGTTGATCAAGAAAGCCCGCGCCAGTGGCAAGCAATACCCGATTCTGATTCTGACTGCGCGCGGTAACTGGCAGGATAAAGTGGAAGGATTGGAAGCCGGTGCCGACGACTACCTGGTGAAGCCGTTCGCCGGCGCGGAACTGCTGGCGCGCTGCATCGCGCTGTCTCAGCGGCACCGCGCGGGCCAGACGCACGTATTGCAGATCGGCACGCTGCACATCG
>DJFO01000251.1 GCA_002432555.1 Marinagarivorans sp. UBA5870 | reverse complement strand
GCGCCCGGTGGGCCAACACCAATGGATCCAGCGCGAATTCACCCTGGCGGTGGCATCCGACCTGGAAAACCTGTTCAGCGACTTGCAGCAACTGCCGGATAAATCCGTGGTAGAGCTCACTTTGAGCGGCCAGATCAACCTGCTCGACCACCAACGTCTGCTGCAAATGCTTGCCGTAACTGAAGCGCGCCTGCGCAGCCTGCAATACCAGCTCACCGACCTGCGCCTGTACCCCACGGACGACGACATAGCCGCGCTGCAGGCAGACGGTTACGTGGGCGAGGTGGTGCAAACCCTGCGGGATATGCAGGAGGGCGATAGCGATGCGCACATACCCCTTGAAGCCCACATTGCCCGCGAAGCCCTGGCCATTCTCGCGGACCTTTTGCGCGAACCGGCAGGGGAGGTGAACGCATGAAGCTCACCCGCCTAGCCGTCAACCAATTCAAACAATTTCGCCAGCCGCTGGTGATCGATCAACTCACCGACGGCATCAATTTATTTGTCGGCCCTAACGAATCCGGCAAAAGCACTTTGGTACGCGCCATACGCGCGGCCTTTTTCGAACGCTATAAATCCTCCAGCGTGGACGACCTGCAACCCTGGGGCGACTCCTCCGCCACACCGCAGGTGGAACTGGAATTTGATTGGCAGGGCAAGCACTGGAAATTGCACAAACAATTTTTGAAACAAAAACGCTGCGACCTCTTTATTGATCAGCAACATTTCGGCGAAGACCAAGCCGAAGAAAAACTCGCGGAATTATTGGGCTATCAATTCTCCTCACGCGGCGCCAGCAAACCCGAACACTGGGGTATTCCCGGTTTGCTCTGGGTGGAGCAGGGCTGCGTGCAGGATATTCGCCCCTCGGTAGAACACGCCGGCCACCACCTTAAATCCGCCCTCGGCAGCACCTTGGGCGACATCACCAGCAGCGGCGGCGATCAATTAATTAACAAGGTGGAAAACGAACGCGCTTTATTGCTTACCAAAACCGGCCAGCCCACCGGCCAACTGAAAAAAATCCTCCAGGATTGCGAGGACCAACAAAACGCACTCGCCGAAATTGACGAAAAAATCCGTCGCTACCGCACCGATGTTGACCGCCTCGGCCAATTGCAAAATCAACGCGACGACATCGACAGTCAAAAACCCTGGTTGGAATTCCGCGCAAAAGCCAAAGCGGCGGANNCGTGCAGGCTTTGCAAAGTGAACAGGAGCGCGACCAACAAGCGCTGCGCGCTTGCGAAAGTAATCTGGAATTGTGCCGCCAGCAATTGCGGGATTTTGAGCAGCGCACGTTGCAGCTCAGCACTCGCGAACAGGAAAAAACCAAAACCGCCCGTACCTTGGCGGAATGCCAGCAACTGACTGCACACATACAACAGCGTCGTGAGGATGCAGATCATCACTATCAACAAGCCAAAAGCGCAATAAAAGCGGCGCGTGAACAACTGCAGCGACGCAATCTCCAGCGTGAGCACGATCAACTCACCATCCAGCTCCATAAATTGCAGCAAACCCATCAGGCGGCTGCCGAACTGCAGGCCAGCCTGCAGGCATTGCGCAGCCAGCTCCAATCCCAGGCGCTGGATACCAAACAATTAACCCAGCTGAAAAAGCTGCACCAACAATTGGGCGAACTCAACATTCGCGAACAGGCCATTGCCACCCGCTTGCACTACAACCTGGACGCGGGCAAATCCCTCGATATTGGTGAGCAGACCGTATCCGGTAGTGGTGAGCGCCTGTTATTGCAAAGCACATCGCTCACCATTCCCGGTGTGGGCACCCTGCGCGTACAGCCCGGCGGTAAAGACATCAACGACATCATCCGCGCCCGGGAGCAAATGGAAGGCGACATCGCCAACCTTCTGCAACACCTTAAGGCCACCAGCCTGGAGCTGGCCGAAAAGCGCGCCGCGCAAAACCAGCAATTGAATGCTCAAATCGAACAACAGAAAACCCGTCTGGAAATGCTGGCCCCCCAAGGGGTGGATTCCCTCGCCGCCGATGTGCAACTCAGCCAGCAACAAATACAAACACTGGCCGACGAACTCGCCGCATTACCTGCACAATCCGCCCACCCTGCAGAGCAGCTTAACGAGCGGGAAGCAGAGGCCGCACTCACCACAGCAGAAGCCGCACTCAAAGCGGCCGAACAAGCCGATAACGATCACTTGCGCGAGCTCGCTCTGCGCCAACGCGAATGCGAAAGTGCCGAACAGGAATGGCAAAAACTTCAAGCGGAATTGCAATCCCCCGAGCGTAAATCCCGCGAACGGGAAACCCTGGACAGGCTCAGCCAATTCAAGGCCGAGGAAAATCAATTACACAACGCCCTGCAACAGCGCAAACAAAAAATCGAATCCGCTAATCCCGCGATATTGCAACAGGATATAACCCGCTTCACAAAATCCGCCGATGCCCTGGAAAAAGAAGCCACCCAGAGAGGAGTGGAAATTTCCACCTTACAAATTCAACTGGAAACACTAGGCGCACAAGGCCTGGAAGAAACCCGCAGCGAAATGCAACAACAATTCGAACACCTGTACCAGCGCCGCAACCAACTGCAAAACCGCGCAAAAGCGCTGAATTTACTGCTTAACCTGCTGCGGGAAAAACGCCAAATTCTCACCCGACAACTCCAGGCACCATTGCAAAAACACCTCAACCATTACCTTAACCTGTTATTCCCGGAAGCCACACTCACCGTAGACGAACACCTCCGCCCGGAAATATTAACCCGAGAAAATAATCATAGTGATTTGGACTCCCTCAGCTTCGGCGCCCGCGAACAAATGGGCCTTATCAGCCGTTTAGCCTATGCGGATTTGCTAAAGGAAGCGGGACGGCCTACGCTCATTATTTTGGACGATGCTTTGGTGCATTGTGATGGGGAGCGGTTGGAGCTGATGAAGCGGGTATTGTTTGATGCGGGGGGGAGGCATCAGGTTCTCCTCTTTTC
>DJFO01000280.1:5862-6480 GCA_002432555.1 Marinagarivorans sp. UBA5870 | reverse complement strand
AACAGCAGTAGTGATAACAGCAGTGGCTACAACAGGTAAGGCCAATTTATGGTTCCAGATCTGGCCCCAGGCTGTCAATCGATGCCCCGTCTCTAACCGGAAAAGTGAACTTTCATCAATTTTTCGGCCAAAATAAGCTTGGCAAGCGGGACAGGAAACGGCGATCATGTGCCGCGAATTGGTAAGGCCAAATCGGACTCCAGTTGCAGCACAAATTGGGAGGCTACACATGGTTCAGATTCTCGCGGTTGGCGAAGTCATGGTCGAGCTGGCGCCGGCCGGTGCGGCAAACGGCAAAAAACTTTTGTCCCTCGGTTATGCGGGGGACAGCTTCAATACTTCGGTCTACCTCTCCCGGCTGGGTGTGCGCACCGCCTATTTCACCCGCCTCGGCGACGACCCCTACACCGACGACGTGCTCCAATTGATGGAATTCGAAGGGCTGGATACGCGCTCCGTGGAAAGGGTGCCCGGTCGTACGCCGGGGCTTTACATGATTGCCAATCAGCCCAACGGGGAGCGAAGTTTCAGTTTCTGGCGCGGTCAGTCGCCCGCCCGGGAAATGTTCGCCACCGCCGCGTCCACCGCTACCCTCGAAGCGCGATTGCAGGATGTGGA
>DJFO01000280.1:0-5813 GCA_002432555.1 Marinagarivorans sp. UBA5870 | reverse complement strand
AGTGGTGTTCGACAACAACTACCGACCGCAGCTGTGGCGCGACCAGCAGCAGGCCCGTGCGGCGATGGAGGACGCCTTAAGAGTGACGGACACGGCGCTCTTGACGGACGACGATGCCGCGCGCCTGTGGGGAGCGGACGCCGATACCTTCGCGCTCTGTCTCATGGCGGGCGTGAACGAAGTGGTGCTCAAGCGCGGGCCCGAGCCTGTACTGATCGCCCTGCGGCCGGAAAACGGTCGTTATGCGGAGCAGCATGCGGTGCCTGTGCCCCCCGTGGTGCCGGTGGTAGACACCACCGCGGCGGGTGACAGCTTCAATGCGGGTTATTTATCCGCGCGGTTGCGGGGCGCCGACCCGGTGAGCGCCGCCGCCTTCGGCAGCCGCTGCGCCGGGATCGTAATTCGCCATAGAGGCGCGATCGTGGAGCGCACGCAGTTTATTGATGAGTTGGTGGCGATTTCGTAGGAGCAACCCCAGGATCGCCCGGATGTAACAGCGTGCCTCTCCCCAGAAGGCGGCGGATTGCCGGCGCGATGCGGGGCTTGGGCGACGAGGGCCAGCGCTATGCGGGGCCGACACTATGAGGGGCCAACATTATGAGGAGCCGGCGCGATGCGGGCACCGCGATGAGCTGCCCGACGGGTCGAGTCGGGCTGCTTGATTGAGACGGGGCGGTCTTATTGAGAAGAGACGGCCTCATCGAGAAGAGACGGTCTTATTGAGAAGAGACAGCCTCATCGAGAAGAGACGGTCGTATTGAGAAGAGATCGCTTTATTGAGGAGCGGCGGCCTTACCCGGCGCGGGGCCCTCGGTAGCGGCAATCACCTTCAGCGACCGCGGTTTGACGCGGATTTTCAGGGGCGTGGTCGCGCACACCTCGCCGTCGATTACCACCGATGCCTCCGGCGTGGCGGTGATATCGATTTCCCGGCCGCGCATGTGCCCGATGCCCGCGTCCTTCGCGGCATTGCCGGTCAACGCCGCCTGCAGCAGCTGGACCAGTTGCGCGAGGGGCCGCGTGCGGGTGACCTCCTGTTCCAGCCAAGTGATGTCGAGCGCTCCGTCATCCACCAGCGGTTCGCCGCGGCCGCGGGCAAATACGCTCGTGACGGGTGCGCCATTCGCCACGACCAGGCACGGCGTTGTCAGATTGACCTCTTTGCCGTCGACGCTCATGCGCACCGCGAGTTCACGCCTATCCTGCAAACCCTGCGCAGCCCCCGCCAAATAGGCGAGCGCTCCCCAATCGCTTTTTAATTCTTCCGCATTGGCCACCATTTGGCATTCATAACCGAGACCGGCCAGTAATGTCATGGTTTTGCCGTTGCATTCCGCTGTGTCGATCGTCTGAGTTTTGCCCGCAACTATGCGCGCGCAAGAAGTCTGCAAAGATTCCACCTGGACCCCGACGCCATACAGACAGGTGGCGAGAGAATTGGCCGTGCCCAGGGGAATTATGCCGAGCGCCGCATCTGTGTCCACTAGGCTTGCCGCCACCGCGGAAACCGTGCCGTCGCCGCCGGCGGCGATTACCAATTCCTTGCCAGTGGCCAGTGCTTTGCGTGCGAGTTCGCCGGGGCTGTTTTGTTGGCTGATGTAATAGGTCTCCAGATAGAGAAAGGGCTGCAATTCCTGTAACAGCGTTTTCACCGCGGCTTTTTTTGCGCCTCTGCCGGAAGCGCGATTGACGATCAGGGCCGCGGCGAGCCGCTGTTTGATCAGAGGCGAATGCCAATACTTTTCCAAGACGCGCAGCTGGTGATAATTCGGCCGCACCGTCGTGCGCAGCAGCTGCACGCCCTCCAAGAGTTGCCGCACGGTTTTATCCGGTTCCGCAAATAACAAATAGGCGAGCAGAATCGTCGCCGATCGCCCGCGGCCGAGGGCGCAATGAACTACCACACGCCGGCGCTGCCGCCGGCGCTGATCAATCCACAGCACAGCGCGGTGCAATTGTTCGATGTGCGGCACACCGTGGTCAAAAATCGGTACATTGAGATAAGCGATGGGCGCATGGGCGGCGGAGCGGTCGAGCGCGTCAAATTCCACTGTGGTATCCAATATGGCATCGATGCCGTGCTCTTGCAGCAGTGGCAAATCGCTCGGCAACAACCGGCGGCCGAGGAAAAGTCCCGGGCGAATTTCGTGCAGGGGCTCCACCGGGTCGCGCGCGCGGGCGAAGCTGTTGTAAATATTCGCGGACGTAAAAAACGGCATCAACACCCATTTGATCGGCGGCGGCAAAATGCCTTCGGCGGATTTGAACAGCAGATGATTGTTCGACATGAGGTAAGCAGCGCTGACGTAACCGAAGCTGAGCGCGCACCAGAATGCCAAAGCGCGGATCGGCCAGAAGGGCACCACAAGGAAAATCAGCAAAATAAAGAAGGTGAGTGCCAGATACCAATAGCCGCGGTTATGCAGGAATTTCAGCCGAGCGGGCAGATAGATGCTGAGGGTGCGGGCCATAATTTTCGCCGTTGTTATTAACCAACACAAAATTTATAGGCAGGCTCGCACGGCAAAAGTTCTTGCGCGGCAATTTTGCTCCACTGGCAAGGTTACATAGGAAAATTCGCAATAAAGCGGGCGAGGGGATTGATAAGGCGCCGCAGACGTTAGCCTGCGTTGCGTTGGTGAAGTGCTGTGGTAGTGGTGCCGTGGTAGTGGTGGCAGCGGTTTTGTGGTGCCGGGCATTGGTGGAATCTGCATTGGCATTGTTGACGTGCCGTGGCATTGGCGGAACCCGCGTTGCGGTTCCACCCTAGGGAGAACCCGTACGGCGGCTGCCGCAAGGCGGTCGTTGTGGACTCACGCACAATCCGTAGGGCGGATGCCGCAAGGCAATCCGCCGTCTTTTATTTCGCCGACTGCCATTCCAACACCTGTTAAACCTAAAGCGGTGGACCCGCGTTGCGGTTCAACCCTACGTAGAACCCGTTGAAAAAGGCAGTGGTTGCGATCCACGCACAATCCGTAGGGTGGATGCCGCAAGGCGATGGCTGCGGTCTAACATTCACTCCTTCGCGCAGCGCACCGCCATAAAAAAAAGCCCTTTCCCATTTCTGGCAAAGGGCCACAAGGCGGAAAACCGCGGGGTAAAACCTAATAGTGCGTCAGCGCTTCGTAATTCATTCTCTGTTCGACATCATTCACCAGCCCCAGGGATGTGCGAGCCTCGTTGGTCTCTCGCAAAAAGCCGTAGCGCTTCAACAAAGTGCGCATGACATTGCGCGAAATGCCCAAGAGCGCCGCCGTGTGGACCTGGTTGTTTTTGCAATACTGGAATGCCTCGCGCACCAGAAGCTCCTCCAACTGCTGGAACAGCGGCTCACCGGGGGAGGACTGAAACAAACGGTGCAGCTGCTGCGTAATTGCCGCTAAGACTTCCCCGTCCGGCGGCAGCGCGCTCTGGCCGGTTGCGTCGCTCGCCGGCAGCACCGATTGGACCGGCGCCGCCGGGAAGCCGGCTTCGATCTGTGCTGATGACATTCCCCAACCGCCGGTCACTCGCAAATCCGAGGGTTCGATGCGGCCCGAACTCGCCACCAGGAGCGCAAAATGCACGACGTTTTCCAGCTCACGAATATTGCCCGGCCACGCATAGCGCGTAAGCAATTCCACCGACTCAGGCGAAAACTCCGGCGGCGAAGTGCCCATGCGCTGGCTGTAAGATTTCAAAAAATATTTAGCCAACGGCAAAATATCGCCGGGCCTTTCCCGCAAGGGCGGCAGCCGGACCTGGGCGATATTGATCCGGTATAGAAGATCCCGGCGAAAATGGCCGGCCGACACTGCGTGGCCCAGATCGACGTTGGTTGCGGCCACCAATCGCACGTTGACCGGAATGGGCTTGCGCGAACCAATCCTCACCACCTCGCGCTCCTGCAACACGCGCAATAATTTCACCTGCAGCGGCAGCGGCAAATCACCTATTTCATCGAGAAACAGAGTCCCGCCATTGGCCGCCTCGAACCATCCCTCCCGTTTGCCCGTGGCGCCGGTAAAAGACCCGGCTTCGTGTCCGAAGAGTTCGCTCTCGGCCAAGTGATCGCTGATTGCACCGCAGTTCACGGCGAGAAAAGGCCCTTTGCGGCCGCTCAACAAATGGATGTGCCGCGCCACCAGTTCTTTACCGGTGCCGGTTTCGCCGCCGATCAACACCGGGGCGTCGCTCGGCCCGATACGTTCGATATATTCAAGAAGAGCCGCCGACAGCGGATCCGAAAAAACCAACGCCTTGGCGCGCACCGATAACGGCTGGGCATTGCCGCCTTCCAACGACAACACCAAAGGTTCGTCTGACTGGCCTACCATAAAACCTCGCTGGGAAAATTTCTGCAATCCGTCTCAATAGAATCGGCTCTTGCGATCACCTTGACTCCGTTGACGCGCCGACTGCTGGAGCGGCTCGACTTGCGTGAATCATAGGGTTTGCAAATGCCGCGCCGACGCGCCCGCTTCCGCTAAAATAAAAGATAAAAAGTGAAATGCGTTTTAGCGCGCTGCGCTAGTGTAAATTTCTCGCGACAGGTTTTTAAGTAATTTAAAAATCTATCGATATAACGATCCAGCGATTCAGCGATTCAGCGATGCAATGGAAGCACTGTGCTGAAAATGCAGCTCGGGATGGTGAAAAATCAGCGCGGCTGTGCCGGTCGATAACTCGACAATGGAACGGTTAACAGGGCAAGGACCGAGAGAAACGTCACGCCCGTCGCGATCCAAAATACTGCGGGATTTTGTTGTACGCGCAACGGATAGATACCCAGCACGGCAGCGAGCCCCATGCCGTTGCCGCCAGCCACCAGAATCGCGGCGGCCCAATCCTGAAACTTGCGTGTGGTATTGGCCTTCTGCGCCCAGCGCGGATCCGTGTTGTAGCTGGGCAGTTCCTTGTGCGCATCCTGCAATTGTTCGAGACTGGAAAGAAAATGCCGCAGATGAGTTATGGCCCGCTCGGTCTTAAAGTTGAGGAATGCCAGACACGTGGAGGCCACTGGAAAACCGAGCACCAACCACTCTACCGGCAAATCCTGCTGCCCCTCTCCCCCGTGCAGCGCGACCAAAGCGGCGAGCAGGCTGACCACCAAAGTTGCATAGAGCAGCAGCGCCTGTTGGCGCTGGGCGATGCGCGCATTAACCTCCTGATAGGCGGCTATGTAGCGGTAGTTGGCGTCTACAAAAGAAGTGATTGCCATACCTTTCGTCTCGGGTTTTGGCCAGCTTATTTCTGCAGAAAAACCTTCGAGCTTGTCGGTCGGGCATATACCCTTGCACCTGGTTTCAAATCAAGGAGGCGTTCCTGCGAGCGCGGCAGCTCAACATGAATGATATTGTCCCCCAGGTCATGTCGCAACTCCATACGCAATACCGCCCCCGCGGTGCTGACGCTGTCGACGGTCGCCGCTATAAAACCGTCCGCGGGTGCCGCCTGGATTTCGATATCGTGCGGTCGCACATAGGCAACCGCCGCACTGTCTTTGATCTGATGGTGTTCGGGTGCCGGCAATTTATAGTCCCCAATATGGGCCCAACCTTCGTTGACGCGACTGTGGAATAAATTTACCTGCCCGATAAAATCGTACACGAATGGGCTCGCAGGGTTGTTGTAAACATCGTCCGGGGCGCCCACTTGTTCGATTTTGCCTTTGTTGAGCACCACGATCCGATCCGCGACTTCCATCGCTTCTTCCTGGTCGTGGGTTACGAAGATGGAAGTGATATGCAGATCATCGTGCAGGCGGCGCAGCCAACGCCGCAAATCCTTGCGCACTTTTGCATCGAGCGCGCCGAAGGGCTCGTCGAGCA
>DJFO01000312.1:8448-32771 GCA_002432555.1 Marinagarivorans sp. UBA5870 | reverse complement strand
CGAAGGCGGTGGCAAGAGGGCAAGTTCCGCTAAGTCAGCCGATGTTCTCAGTATGTCGGCGCATTTGCAGGAGTTGGCTTTCTGCCGCGGCAACCCCGAGCTGCTGACCACTTGGGTGATGACCAAACGGCAAAAAAACCGTGAGCTGACCTCGGCGTATGCGGCGCCGGAGACGCCAACCCAGGAGCGGCTGACGACCCTCTGGCGCAACGCGCTGCTGCTGGAACAAGTGGGCATCGACGATCCGTTCTTTTCGATCGGGGGAGATTCCCTCGCGGCGGCGCGAATACTGGCGGAAATCAGCCGGCAGTTCAACGTCAAACACCCCATGTCGACATTTTACGAACGCCAGACGATTCGTGAATTCGCCGACCTGCTCGACGGCAAGGTGGATGCGAGTTCCCGCTTCCAATATCTGGTGAAGATGGCCGGCGCGAACGCCGGGCAGCGGCCGCCTTTTTTTCTTTTTCCCGGCATGTTCGGGCAGCTCTTCAATCTGCGGCACTTAGTCGCGCACTTTGCTGCGGAGCGCCAGTGTTATGGCCTTCAGGCCCAAGGGGTGGACGACGGTCGCGCCCCGTTTGATTCCATAGAGGCCATGGTGGCGGCTTACTACCAGGAAATTTGCCGAGTGCAGCCGGATGGCCCCTACCACTTATTGGGCTACTGCAGCGGCGGCATGATTGCCCTGGACGTGGCACAACGCCTGCGTGCCGCCGGTAAGACCGTGGCCCTGGTGGCCATGATCGATACCCGTCTGCCGGACCATTGTTATCCGAAATTCGGCAAACCGGAAAGCGGGGAAATGCACCGGCAGAAATTCCGAGACCAAGGTTTGCCGTATTTTTTCAAGTGGCTTTCGACCCGGGCCGACTGGGAATTTCGCAAATTCAAGGCGCGACTGACCGGTAAGGATATGCGCGCGACCGCCAATGACCTGCGGGCTTGGCACGTCGCGGACGCTTATATGGAAACCGTGAAACGCTACAATCTCCCGGTCGTCGATTTTCCCGTGTTGCTGTACAAAGTGGCCGACGTGCCCTACGTGACCTTGCAAGACGGCCGCGTATACAACGAAGCCAAGGAGCTGATCAGCCACGACAACGGCTGGGGGCGGTATATCGCAGCCTTGACGGTTGTTGAAGTACCGGGTGACCACGACTCCATGTTGGAAGAGCCCAACGTCTCGGTATTGGTCGAAAAGCTCACCGGGGTTTTACGGGGCGCCTAGCCGGGGGCGCCCAGCCGGGGAACCTAATCCAAAGGCCGCCTAGCGGGCGCACTAATGGAAGATTACCTAATCAGAAGCCGCCTAGCCGGGGCGCCTGCCGCGGGTACTGTCCCTAATGTCTCACCACGCGCATCGGTCGGCGGCGTTAGCCGCCGATCCAATGCCGGATAAAATCGCGTACAAATCGTTTGCGTCGCTGTTCGCCTTTGCCCAATAACACATTTTTCAAATGCCCGCTGCAGTGACCCAGTACCCAGCTGATGTTGGCGAGTTGTAGATACCAGAAGCCGTGGTTTTTGCGGAAGTAATACCGGCGGGAGTCGAACCAGTATTTCGGCATGGGGCGGGTTTTGTCGGCGACGCCGGTCGCCGCGGATTCTATGTGAGTGATCATGCTGTCGGCGACGTACCAGGTTTCCCAGCCTTTGCGCGCGGCGCGCTGGATGAGATCGATTTCCTCGAAATAAAGAAAAAAGTTCTCGTCAAATAAGCCGACGTCGTCGAGGGTGCTCTTGCGAATCAACAGGCTTGCGCCGCCCAACCAATCCACCTTGGTGCTGGCCGAGGGAATCGGAATCGTCATGGAAGCCCTGGGAAAAAGCTTAAACCACAATCCGAGCTGCAGGCCGCTGGCGAACTCGGAGCGCGCCGCGGGAAACCGGAATACCGTCCTGTGCTGCACGCCGTCGGTACCGAAGATGCCGGTGCCGGCAAATCCAGCCCGTGGCGTCGCCTCCATATGTTGGAGGAGTTTGAGCAGCGTCCCCGGCCGCAGCAGCGCGTCGGGATTCAGCAGGTAAAAATAGTCTGTGGCCGGGTCCTCGGCGAGCGCGTGGCGGATTGCGAAATTGTTGCCGTAGCCAAAGCCTCCGTTTTTCGGCGCATTCAACAGGGTGACTCGCGTCTGCCACTGATTGTCCGCTATTGCCTGCGCGAGCCGAACCCGGGAGTCGTCCGGCGAGTCGTTGTCGACTATAAAAATTTTTGCCGAGGGAATTTGCTCCACATCCGGCAGGGCGGAGCGGGCAGCTTCTATGGCGAGCCCGGCAGAACGATAATTGACGATTATGACTGCAACCTGCATAGGCCGATCCACACGCGACGGAAAAGAGCGCGATTATACTCGACCTGGCTCGGTTGTTAAGTTCGCCTATTGGCGAGTAGGAGCCCCTGGGCTGAGGCGGTCTCAAACGAACCTCTGGTAAAGGTGTTGCAGGTCACAACCGCTCGTTCCGCAGCGTCGGTTTTTTTGCCAGGCGAGATTTTGGACCGCGCCCTCTCCAGGTGGTTGTTCACCACCCGGCTGCGACTATATTCCGCGTGCGCGCGGCCTGGATTCTTAGGTAATATCAGCCCGCTGCCCCAAAACGCCGTGACCACGGGATTTGCTTCGCAAGGGCTGCGGCACGGAGCTTGCTAGGGGTTGGAGCTCGCCGAGGTCTACAGACCTCGCAAGCGCGATTCAACGGTTGGAACCCATATAGGAGATGCAGATGAAAGCAGTGATTTTGGCGGGCGGTTTGGGAACCAGACTGAGCGAAGAGACGACGGTAAAACCAAAACCCATGGTGGAAATTGGTGGCATGCCGATTCTCTGGCACNNCTGCTGCGGCTACAAAGGCCACATCATCAAAGAATTCTTCAGCAATTATCTCGTGCGCACGGCCAGCGTGACTTTCGATCTCGCCGCCAACTCGATGCAGGTGCATGACGCTGTGACCGAGCCGTGGAAAATCACCCTCGTCGATACGGGGGCGGACACCCTCACCGGCGGTCGGTTGCGGCGAGTCAAGGATTATATCGGCAACGAAACCTTCTGCTTCACCTATGGCGATGGCGTCAGCGACGTGGATGTCACGGCGCTGGTGGCGTTTCACAAGCAACAGGGTGTGAAGGCAACCTTGACCGCGGTGCAGCCCGCCGGCCGCTTCGGTGCCATAGTGCTGGGCGAAAATGAAACGAAAATCCACTCGTTCCACGAAAAGCCCTCCGGCGACGGCGCTTGGGTCAATGGTGGTTATTTTGTCCTGGAGCCGGAGGTCATCGATTATATCGCCGGCGACAGCACCACCTGGGAGGCGGAACCCCTGCAGAATCTTGCGCGAGATGGCGTACTTGCCGCTTATAAACACAACGGTTTTTGGCAGCCGATGGATACCCTGCGAGATAAACATTATCTGGAAGGGTTGATCGAAAAACACAAAGCCCCTTGGATCAAATGGTGAGCGGCCAGCCGCCGCCCTCAACTCAAGTTTAGGCGCCCTGGCTTAGCAGTTGCCGGGGTGTAAAGGAAGTTCGATGGATGTAGACAGTATCGTAATCGGCGCGGGCATCGTCGGCTTGGCGGTCGCCCGGGCGCTCGCCTTGAGCGGCAGGGATGTGCTGGTTTTGGAGCGCCATCACCACATTGGACAAGAGACCAGTTCGCGCAATAGCGAAGTGATTCACGCCGGTATTTATTACCCCAAAGACAGTTTAAAAGCCCTGCTGTGTGTGCGCGGCAAAGAATTGCTCTATGCCTATTGCGACAGCCGTCGGGTGGGTTACAAACGCGTGGGCAAGTTGATCGTAGCGGCGGGCGACCACCAGAATGCCGCGCTGGAAGCGATTTATCAGAAGGGCTTGGCGAACGGTGTTACGGATCTCGTCTATTTGGATCGGGAGCGCCTGCTGGCGCTTGAGCCCGCCTTGGCGGCGACCAAGGCGATTCTGTCTCCGTCGACCGGTATCATCAACAGCCATGAGCTGATGTTGGCCTATCAGGGCGATTTGGAAGGCGCGGGCGGGACCTTGGCGCTCGGCAGCCCGCTGACGGGCGGCAAGGTCGTCGATGGCGGCTTTGAGTTGACCGTTGGCGGCGACGAGCCGGCGACCATCACCTGCCGCGAACTCATCAACAGCGCCGGGTTGAGCGCTCAGGAGATCAGCAAGAGTATCGCAGGCATCCCTGGTGCATCGATCCCGCCGCTCTACCTCTCGCGCGGTTGTTATTTTTCCCTCGTCGGCAAAACGCCGTTTCGCCACTTGATATACCCCTTGCCCAATAACGAAGGCCTCGGTGTGCATTTGACGCTCGACCAGTCCGGCTGCGCGCGTTTTGGGCCGGACACCGAGTGGGTCGATACCATCGATTATTCTGTCGACCCGGCGCGGGGCGATGCGTTTTATCAGGCGATCCGGGAGTATTATCCCGACCTGGCTCCGGGTTCGCTCAGTCCGAGTTATGCGGGCATCCGCCCCAAAATCGTCGGGCCGGGATCGGCGGCGGGCGACTTTATTATTCAGGGCCGCCGCGAGCACCAGGTGCCGGGTTTCGTCGGTCTTTACGGTATCGAATCACCCGGTCTGACGGCGTCTATGGCCATTGGCGAGCGGGTGCTGCAACAGCTGGATGCTTAGTCGTTTCAGCGCGAATTTCCCAACGATTTCATTTATCTAATCAGGCAGGATCACTATGAACATTCTTATCACCGGCAACCTCGGCTACGTGGGTCCGTCCGTTATCCATCAACTGCGCGCGACCTATCCCAAGGGCCGTATCGTTGGACTCGACATGGGATATTTCGCCCATTGCCTCACGGGCGTCGACGTTTACCCGGATACCCAATTGAATGAGCAATGGTACGGCGACGTGCGCAATATTACGGTGGATGTTCTGCGTGGATTCGACGCGGTGGTTCACCTGGCGGCGATCAGCAATGACCCCATGGGCAAAACTTTCGAGAAAGTGACCGACGAGGTCAACTGCCAGTCCAGTATTCGGCTGGCCAAGCTCGCCAAAGAGGCCGGTGTCAAAAGCTACGTGTTCGCCTCCAGCTGCAGCGTCTATGGTTTTGCCGAGGGCGGCCCGCGCACGGAGGAGGATGCGCTCAATCCGCTGACCGCCTACGCCAAGTCCAAAATCGGCACGGAAGAGGGCGTCAAAGCCTTCGCCGATAATTCCTTCGCCGTCACCTGTTTGCGTTTTGCCACTGCCTGCGGTTTCAGCGCGCGCACGCGCCTGGATCTGGTCCTCAACGATTTTGTTGCCGGCGCTGTAGCGACCGGGGAAATCAGCATTCTCAGCGACGGTACCCCCTGGCGTCCGCTGATCCACGTGGCGGATATGGCGCTGGCCATCGATTGGGCGATCGCGCGCCCCGCCTCCCACGGCGGCGCCTTCCTCGCCATCAACGCCGGCAGCGAAACCTGGAATTATCAGGTGAAGGATCTCGCGGCGGCGGTTGCCAAAGAAGTGGCGGGCGTGAAAGTCTCTATCAATCCCGACGCCGTGCCCGACAAGCGCTCTTATCAGGTCAGTTTCGCCAAATTCCGCGAGCTCGCCACCAACCATCAGCCGCGGGTCACTCTCGTTGACGCGGTGCGCGGCCTTAAGGCGGGTTTAGAGAAAATGCAATTCAGCGATGCCAACTTCCGCGGCTCGCCCTACATCCGCCTGGTCGTGCTCAAGGACCATATGGCGTCCAAACGAGTCGACGAAAACCTGTTCTGGACCCGCTGAGAGCCTTGTGCCATGAAATTTGAAAAGACGAAACTGGAAGGCGCCTACATTGTGGATCTCAACCTGCTGCAGGATGACCGCGGATTTTTTTCGCGCATCTTTTGCCGCAAGGAATTCGAGCAGCACGGCCTGATCCCCGACATAATGCAGGGGAATATGTCCTGGAATAAAACCAAAGGCACCCTGCGCGGCATGCATTATCAGCACGATCCCTATCAGGAAACCAAATTTATTCGCTGTACACGCGGCGCCATTTACGACGTGATAATCGATCTGCGCAAGGACTCGCCGACCTATAAACAGCACATAGGCGTGGAACTGACCGCGGATAATCGCCGCGCCTTGTTTGTTCCCAAAGATTTTGCCCACGGCTTTATTACGCTGCAGGACGACACGGAGGTTTTTTACCTGGTATCGCAGAGTTATCAACCGGGTTCCGAAGGCGGCATCCGCTGGGATGACCCGCAATTTCAAATTCAATGGCCCTTGAGCCCCAGCTGCATCTCGCCCAAAGACGCCAGTTGGCCGGACTACAACGGATAAACATCCATAACGNNACAACGGATAAACATCCATGATTATCGTCGACAATGCCCTAGCGAAACTGGCCGCCGCCAATAAGCCCATACGCCTCGCCATGATCGGCGCGGGATTTATGGGACGCGGTGTGGCTCTGAACATCATTAAAAGCACCCCCGGCATCGACCTGGTGTGTATTTCCAATCGCAACCTGGACGGTGCACGCCGCGCTTATGCGGAAGCCGGGGTACAGGATGTGGTGGTTGTTGAGTCGGCGGCCCAGCTGGCGGATGCAATCAAGCACGGCAAAAAAGCCATTACGGAAAATGCTTTCGCGCTCTGTGAAGCGGACGGCGTCGACGCCGTGCTGGAGGTGACCGGGGCCATAGAGTTCGGCGCCGAAGTGGCCCTGCGAGCGATTGCCCACAAAAAACATATCCTCTTGATGAACGCGGAACTGGACAGCACCCTCGGCCCGCTTTTGAAAACCAAAGCCGATCAAGCCGGCGTCGTTTTCACCAATGTCGACGGCGATCAGCCCGGGGTGATCGTCAACCTTTACCGCTTTGTCAAAGGATTGGGAGTCAAGCCCGTTTTGTGCGGCAATATCAAAGGACTGCAGGACCCTTACCGCAACCCGACCACCCAGCAGGAATTCGCGAAAAAATGGGGGCAGAAACCGCACATGGTCGCCTCCTTTGCCGACGGCTCTAAAATTTCCTTCGAGCAGGCCATTGTGGCGAATGCCACGGGCATGACCGTCGCGCAACGCGGGATGCTTGGACCCACGGTTCCCTCAGGTACGCCCATCGAGAAAACCGTCGAACTCTACCCGATGGAATATTTGAGTGAAGGCCCCGGGATTGTGGATTATGTGGTCGGCGCCGTGCCCAATGGGGGTGTGTTTGTGCTCGGCACGCACGACGACCCGCGGCAACAACATTATCTGAATCTCTACAAAGTCGGGCCGGGCCCACTCTACTGTTTTTATAACCCGTACCACCTCTGCCACTTTGAGGTAGGCAACACGGTGGCGCGAGCGGTGTTATTCCAGGACGCCGCGGTGGCACCGGTGGGCAAACCCATGGTCGATGTGGTCGCCACCGCGAAGACGGATCTAAAGGCCGGCGCTACCATCGATGGCATAGGTTGGTACATGACCTATGGCCAAGCCGAAAATGCCGATGTGGTCCATCGCGATAGACTGTTGCCGATGGGGCTGGCGGAGGGCTGTGTGCTCAAGCGCGACCTGCCCAAGGACCACGTACTGACCTATGACGATGTGGAACTGCCACCCAACCGCCTGTGCGATCGACTGCGGCGGGAACAGGATCAGCTTTTTTTCGGCGGCTAAGGCTTTAGCGGATCCCGTGAGCGGCGGCGTGTGCCGCTGTCGCGGGCGTTATCATTTTTCTTCTCGTATAAATTATGTTGACACTTCCCCCCCTCAAGTATCCGGTTTATTTTGTCAGCAAAGAACTGGAGCGTTTCAAGGACCTGATCGCGGCGGGCGGCCTGGTGGCCAACAGCGAGGAAGCTTTTAAACGCTGTATCTCCGGGGCAGATGTTTGGTCCGTGCAGTCCTATATATTGTTGAAGCAGCGCGGCCTGAACGTTTTTTTGGTCGATCATTACGTGCCGAATCAGATTTGCGTGGTGCCGCACAATTACCTCATGATCCGCGACCTGCCCTACAAAAGTTTTGTGGTGGCGTGCCGCACCGATTCGCCGCGCCCGGCGATCTGCGAAATGCAGTCGGTGATGAACCCGTTGGCGGTACAAGGGCCGGACNNGGACGACCACGTCCTGCCGCATTGGCCGCAGCCGATTATGATTCCGCGGGATGCGAGCCGCGGCGCGCGGGTGGAAAATCTCGATTTTAAAGGTCATCCCCGCAATCTCATCGCTCCTTTCAAGACACCGGAATTCATGCAGCGGTTGCATGGGATAGGCATGCAGTTTCTGTTCGAACGCGAACTGAATGAGGTGGCGAGAGAGCCGCAAAATCAATACTTGTCGTGGGCCGATTATTCGCAAAGCGACGTGATATTAGCCGTGCGCAATCTCACGCAATATGACTTCGGCTTGAAGCCGGCGGTAAAGCTGGTGAACTCTTGGCTCGCCGGAGTCCCTGCCCTGCTTGGACCTGAGCCTGCATACCAGGCGCTGCGAAAGACGGAACTCGACTATATTGAAGTGACCACTGCCGACGACGTTCTGCGGGAACTGCAACGCCTGCAGGCCGATCCCGACTTATACCGGGCGATGGTCGAAAATGGCCTGCGGCGTTTTCAGGAGTGTTCTGCGGACGTGGTGGCCCAGGCGTGGTATGAATTTTTTGCGCAACGCGTTGTTCCGCGTTTCGAACGATGGAGTGCCCAAGGACCGCTCGGCAGCCTGCTCGGCAGGCCGTTGAAATTTCTCGGCAGAGTTCGCCAGCACAAAAAGAATATTCGGCATCACGCCTATCACAGGGAGCACGGCCACCGGCCGGTGCAAGGTTGATTATTTTCGGTTCCCGGCTGTGCGCTGGGCGCTGGTGAGGCTTTGAGTCGATGAAAAAAAAGCTCTTGATTGTGCAATACGGTGGGGACTACAGGGAAACCTACGCGAATGTTGCCGCCGGCAAGCCGGAGTATTACGCCAACCAGACCTATTCCATCGAGGCTGTCAAAGCGCTCAAGAATCGCGTCTCTGAAGTGGCCACTCTGTGTTTCTATTCCCTTACCACCTACCCAGCCACTTTGTTGGAGCCGGGCGTCAAAGCCATTGGCCTTGGTTTGACCAAGGACGTGAATTATAAAAAGGCCATGCGCGCGGCTGTGGGCGCGGTTGCCGAATACGGTCCTACCGAAGCGATTCTGCGCACCCCCTCGACACCGGTGCTGCGGTGGCTGAGGAAAAACGGTATCCCCTGTTCCGTGGTGCTGGCCGATTCCTTCAACAGTGATGAATTTAAAAAACGCGTGCACTATTACCTGCTGGCGCGGGAGCTGAATCATCCAAATGTGCGCTGGGTAGCGAATCACGGCATAGGTTCCTGCCTGTCATTGACCAAGATCGGTGTAAAAGCCGACAAGGTCATTCCGTGGGATTGGCCGACTACAAACTCTCCGAATCGGCACCCGGTGAAACCTCTCGCGCAAACGTCCAGCTGGCGATTGTTGTATGTTGGCGCCATTTCTGAAGCCAAGGGCGTCACCGACTGCATAGAAGCCGTGGCGATCTTACGCCGCGCCGGTGTCAACGTTGAACTTGATATATTTGGCAAAGGCAGTGTGGAAGAGTGCCAAGCTTTAGCCGTCGAGCGCGGTGTTGGCACGGCCGTGCATTTTTGCGGAATGATCCCTAATACGGAGATCATAGACAGGATGCACAGCGCCGATTTGGTGTTGATCCCCAGCCGTCGGTCCTACCCGGAGGGGTTTCCGAAAACGATCAACGAAGCGCTTTGTTCCCGCACGCCTTTGGTGGTTTCGGATCATCCTATTTTTGCGCGGCTGTTGAAGAACGAGCAAAATGCAATGGTGTTTGAGTCAGGTTGCTCTGGTGATATTGCAGAAAAGATCCGTAAGTTACTCGGCAATCCCTCTCTTTACCTACGCCTTTCACAAGCTGCGGAAGACACTTGGGCCGGCTTGCAGATCCCGGTCAAGTGGGGGGTCCTCCTAGAGAAAATCATCTCAGACGCTGAATCGGATAAGCGCTGGCTCGTTGAACATCGATTAAATTCCGGTAACTATTCTCTCGGCTAACCTATTTTCGTCGGTCGACCGACGATCAACCGACGCGCATTAATCTACTCGAAAATTTCGCGCAAAAATCTTAACCAGCGGTGAGTTGTGGATGTGTGTAAAGGAATTCGACCCTGGTAATTGGTTATAGATTTTAGTAGTTATGCAGTGACCCAGAGATTTTTATTTGGCCAGCTCCAGCATAGATGGATCGAGGTGAATGCTAAAACTGATCGCCGCAAAAATGGCGATGCCTAGAATGCAAACGAGATCCATTTTGAGCGAGACCAGTTCCGATTTGGCGAGCAACGAAACCGTGATGAAATATCCCACTAGGTAGCCAACTCCGGAGCCGATTAGCATTCCGAACAGACCAGCGAAATGATAGCCGGTTGACAATCCCACAATATTACAGCTTGCTAACAGAGCCACGGTAACGAAATTTAACCGGGTGTTACCCTGGGCGAGAAGGGCATTTTGGTAAACCTGCGGCATGGTGCGTATGGCTCCGTTAATGGCGAGGACCGCGAGGATGGGCCCGGCGAGTGCGTAGCGCTCATCGTACAGAACATTGATGATAAAAACCGACAGTAGTGACAGCATGCCAAACACGGGGATTGTCAGGGCGAGAATTCGACTCCTGAGCTTCTTTAAGATGCCAGCAAATCTATGCGGTTCTTCGCGATGAACTCTCGACAAGCTCGGAAATAATACGCCTCCCATAAACCGTTCAATGAAGTCACCAAGCATCCAGGCGATGGTTGCGGCTATGGCGATCATGGCCAGAATTTTGGTAGAAACAAAGCCCGCCTCGATCATGCGCACGCCCTGGCCGGTAAAAAACGTAAAGATCGTGCTCCAGAAAATCCATTGGCCGAATTTGAAGATCTGCTTCGCGAAGGCAGGGTCCCAGCAGAGCTTGTGCTTGTGCCCCGAAAGCAGTTTATGACCCAAAATCACATCAACCGTCACGCCGAAGACCGTGCCTATGGCGAGGGACCAGACGGACTTATACTTCAGTGCCAGCCCGATCATTAGTATCAGCGAGCTTAACTGCGACGCCAACTTGATCAGCATGATACGTTTGAGCTGCACGTTGCGCTCGGCAAGTATGATATTGATTANNATTGATTGATTTGAACCCTCCGACGAAGGCGTTCAAACCGGTGAAGCACAAGAGCGCAACCAGCGCTTCTTCCTCGTAAAATTGAGCCGCCGGGTAAGCGATTGCGCACAGTACGAGCCAAAGCACCACCCCCCTACCGATCTGCAGCGTCCAGGCGGTGTTCAAGAAGTTGGCATTATTGATCGAATGGGCCTGGATGATCGCCGGCCTTATGCCCACGTCACTCAGCATGGTCACGGCCATGATGAAGACGTTTACCAGAGCCATAAGCCCAAAGGCCTCGGGGTAAAGCAGCCGCGTCAAGATGAGATTATTGACCAGCTGCAGGACCTTTTGGCTGCCGAAGCCGACAGATACCCAAAAGCTACCTGCATAGATTTTTTTCTTGAGATCGCCGCCCTGGAATCGTTGTAGGAATCTATTCAGCATCTAATCGACTACTATTGTTAATTGCGGTGGCGGGCTGTGCGAGACGAGCATTGGTTGTACAACTCCACTCCTTGATCGTGGTGATTATAAGTGCTGCGCTCGGGCGGCGCTATCAATGCCATAGGAGAAATGAACTCAACGTTATGCCTAAGGGGGAGGCCGTGGATGCGGCGTCGCCATCACTATAGGCATCTTTCGTTGCCTATGCACTAATTTGAAGGCAAACTGCTTGATATGGTCAAAATTGCCGCTCCAACCGGAGCGACGTGCTGGAATAGATGAACGCTCATATATCTCTGTTTTATTACCTGGCCTTATTTGCCTGGCCGTTGATAGCGGTGCGAATTTTCAATAAATATCCGCTCGAAAAGGCAACTTTCCTTTGTGTGCTGGTTCCGTACCTGGTATTGCCGGTGCCGCCGGACATAGCACCAATCGATCTGCCGGTGATACCGCCGCTTGATAAAAACTTGATTCCGATCGCAACTTTGTATTTTCTTTTGTTACGGCACAAGGCGAAGCTGCGGTATTTCCCCATTGGCTTTCTGCCAAAAATGTTCGTTTGCTGCATGTTGCTTGGCCCGGTTTTTACCACCTGGACGAATCCCGATGCCCAGGTCTTTGGTCCTCGAACCCTGCAGGGGATGACCTATAAAGATACCATCGGCCTCTTTCTCATATCCTGCTTCGACTTTTACATCCCGTTTGTAATTGGGTATTCCTTACTCGGTACGGCCGACGGGCACAAAACTATGGTCAAAATTTTGGCAGTGGGTGGTTTGCTGTACGCGGTGCCAATGTTATACGAGATAAGAATGAGTCCCCAACTGCATGCGGATATCTATGGATACTTCCCCCATGAATTCGGGCAACAAAAGCGAGGGGGAGGGTTCCGTCCGGTCGTATTTCTCGGGCACGGCTTGATCGTCGCCTTCTTTTGCATGCTCTCGGCGATCTGTGTTTTCATCCTATTTCGCCAACAGGACCCGGTGCTAAAGGGCAAGGGCTGGATCGCCCTCGCTTATATCCTTGTCACTTTAGTGCTGTGCAAGACCTTCAGCGCCATCATCTACTTTCTGTTATTTCTCAGCGCCTGTATTTTTCTCACTGAGCGCGGCCAGCTGCGCATAGTGTCATCCATAGCGCTACTTCTGTTGTTATACCCGGTGGTCCGAACGAGCGGCGTTTTACCGCTTCAGGAGCTGACCGATTTCATCAAGGGGATCAACCAGGAACGGGCGGATTCCCTAAGTTTTCGCCTGATGAATGAGGAGTCGCTTCTGGAGCACGCGAGAGCGCGGCAGTGGTTTGGTTGGGGTAACTGGGGGCGCAACCATATTTACGATGAAAACAGCGGTAAAATGCTCAGCACGACGGACGGCACCTGGATAGTCATTATGGGTTCCGCTGGCTGGACTGGATATGTCGGTCTGTTTGGACTTTTGTGCTATCCGCTGCTCGCGGTTTCGCGCGCGGCGAAAAAAGCGGGAAAAGCGGCGCTTGATCCCAGTACTCGTGCGTTGGCCTTTGTAGTAGCTCTCTATGCCTTAGACCAAATTCCAAACGCATCCTTGTCCCAGATGACATTGGTTTTCTCCGGCGCGCTCTTAGGATGGGCAGAGCTGCAAGGAAAATCGAAGACGGGCTCGAAACGAGGCGGAGTTCCGCCTAAACGCAAACATAGTTCTGAGGAAGAAGAGCCCCCTGAGCTTGTTGGGAAAACTTAGATGCCAGCGGAAAGTCTTGGGAGCGGACAGTGCAGCCAGGGTGCCGGCCGCGGGGCGTACTTTAATATTCTGTACGCAGGCTCTTTTTCTCAATAGCCTTGCCATTACTTCCTAGCCAAGGCTGCATCTAACCATCCTCCAGACCCTCGGACTTTTTCATCGGGCGTCGCCCGGGGCTGCTGCCAACATTCAGTTTAAACTCGATGGCCTCCTTTATTGACGTGACTGCCCCAACTGCTCCCCTGGCTGAAACCTGTTACCGCCGGTTCACCACTGGCGTGGGAGATCGTGGCCGCTCGGAGGCAGCCACGCTCCTTAACGCCTATTTGGGTTCCGCAAATTTGCGAACCTTGCTGACCAGTTGATCCACCTCAGCTGCGGAAAACACAGTTCCCCATGCCGGCATCTGTTCACTTAATCCTTGTGAAGCACCGCCTTCAGCGATGACCTTGTGCAGATGCTCGTCCGTAACTTTTGCCTGCCAATCGGCAGAGGTGAAATCCGGGCGTGGAACAAGCTGTTCGCCGAGTTCGGGGCTACCTTTGCCGTCTTCTCCATGACAGCGCGAACAGAAGGTTGCATATTGTTCGTCGATGTTTTTCGCCTCCTGCTGCTGCGCTACTTCTTCCTGCCCACCTGTTGATTCAGTTTGGCTGGCCAGCTGCAACAAGTGCCCGCTTGGTTTTTCCTTACCCCCGAGCACCGTCAGGTAAATATTTCCGGCCTGGTCGCTGAATAAACTGGTAATGCCATACTGGGCAAATTGTCCTGCGCGGGTCAGAACCTCGGCCTCCTTGCTTGGATCTTGTGGGTCGAAAGCCAAAATCAGGCCGGCGTTGTTATCCGCAAAGACATATTTCCCGGTGAGTTGGGGAAACTTATGTCCGTGATAAATAAATCCACCAATCACTGCTCTTTTCAGTGCTGTTTGCGCATAAAAATGAATTGGGGATATTTCTCTGCCCGGTATCTCCTTTGGCTTCTCCAGGCGAGTGCGTTGGATGCCCTCCATATAGGGCCATTGACCGTTATCGCCGGCCTGGACGCGGTTAATTTCTTCAAAGCCGTCCCAGCCAACGTCGCCAAGCCAAATATCTCCAGTTTCGGAGTCCATGGACATTCGAAATGGATTGCGGAACCCGATCGCCCAATATTCTTGCAGAGCGGTCGGATGGTTGAACCATGGATTGTCTTTGGGGATAAAGTAGTTTTGTGTCACCGCGCCCTCGCCGCGGCGCTCGATGGGTGCACTTATTTCGCCACCCTTTTGGTCGACGTCGATTCGAAGAATTCCACTGGCAAGTTGTTTGTCAAGGACTTGGGTCAGGCCAAAGTCTACCGCGTCGCCAACGGATAAGTAGAGAAAGCCATCCTTACCAAACAATAAAGTGCCGCCATTGTGCATCTGAGAGTTTTTGCGCGGGTAATCCATAAGGACCGTCTTGGTCGCCTGACGCTCTTCGAGAGACTGCTGGCTTATATCAAATCGGGCCAGGCGGTTCCTTTGCTCTCCATTATTCCAGTGGGTATACCAAATATAGACATAGCCCCTATTCGAGGAACCCGGCTGGCCAAATTCCGGATGGAGCGCGAATGTGAATGCGCCCATTTCCCCCTCCAGCAGGCCGACGTCATCTGATATGTCCACCAGCACATCCTGTGACCACGGGCTCATATTGCTAATCATCAATCTTCCAGGCCGGCTGAGCCAAAACATTTGCCCTTCATCCTCCGGATGAAATTGCGCGCTGATTGGCTGGTCGATATCTTTAATGGCTGTTTGGAGACCGAGGGATGTGCTGCCACCGCTGGACAAAGTGGCTCGAGTGAGATTGACCGCATTTGCAAAATCCGGTTCTGCCTTATATAAGAGAGCCAAAATACCCGGCAGGAGTATGAGCACACAAGCCAGCCAGACCCAGGGTTTGAGAATGAGTTTGGCAACCTGCCCCAACTCGCCGAGCAACGCTTGTTTTCCCTCAGTCCGATCGACGCTCGCGAGAATGAGCGTCGTCAGGATAATCGAACCGGTTTCGAGCAGGTAAATCCAGGCATAAAAATTCGCACTGAAGGGAAGATCCGTCAGCAGAAACAGCGCGGAGCTGGAGAAACTGGTTGCCACGAGGCTGAAAATAAGTTCAATCGCACCTCGTCGAAGCGTCGAGAAAGGTCGGGGCCCAAAGAACCGTCGAGCCAGAATAATTGCCAGTGCGTGCCAAATCAAAAACACTCCGCATATGAAAATCAACTGGCTTTGGTCGAGGGGCGTCTGCTTTTTCAACGCGGCCGGTACGACGAACTTCCATTTTGACAAAGCGGATGCAGCAAATACATAAACAGGGATGGCTGCGAGCTGCAGAGCAAGTGCCCATAAATTGGAAGGACGAGAGGCAGAATCCTGCGTTTTTGACATATTACATTAACCCCAAGTTGATCGCGGAACAGTAAAAAACATCACCAGGTTTCGCTCATAAACCCGTGTATTGCATACACAGGGATTCCAGCGGTCGGTGTTGATCTGGTATTTGGTCGTACCTGCGATTGGTCGAACCTTCTCGATAGCCTCGCTTCCTGCGCGGCCGCCCTTTTGATGTGCTCGGCGTTTAAGCAAGACGCGGACCAAGCCATGGAGTTGTGCTGGTTCACGATTTCAGCCCCGCTCACGGGCTGGCGAGCAGTTTCTGGGAGAGAGTCGGGTATTACTTGACCAATACTCAGGCGGATGCAAAGCCGGTCAGTGTCTGATTTATTTACAGCGATCTCGGCCCGTCGTTCCGCCGCGCGTCATTCTAACCAAAAGTCGTGCGAATAGCTCTATCGCGCCTGAATCGCCGGAGCCAAGATGGCGGAGCTATCACGGGACGCCTTCAGGGGCAAAAGTGGACAGGAGTGCGTGCTTGACGGGCTCTTTAGCAATCGGTTTTACTTATCGACTTTTTTGGCGCGGGCCCTTGATCGGGGGGCTCTTCATTTATTTGCATGGCGGATTCTCTGTATGAAACAAAACTTTTTTCGCCTTTGGCTGAGCGCGGGACTCGCGGGTGGGAGTGTCGCAGGCGAAGGTCATGCAGCAGAAAAGGTGGAACAAGTGGTAGTCACCGGCGCCTATTCGCCGGTGGCTACCGATCCCGTGCTTAGAGGTGTCACCGTTATCTCGCGCAGTGACCTTGATAAGTCGGGCAAAACCAATATAACCGACGTGCTGCGCTTGGTGGCGGGGGTTAACTTTAGACAAGGTGGGGGAGCCGGCGGCGTTAGTGAGTTGAATATACGCGGCAGTGAGGCCNNGGGGTTAAAGTCAATGATTCGAACAACAGCCGCGGTGGCGGGTTCAACTTCAACAGCATCAGCCTTGCCGATGTCGAGCGGATAGAGATTTTGCGAGGTGTTCGCACGGCGGTCTATGGTGGTGAGGCGCTTTCCGGGGTAGTCAATATCATTACGCGGACCCCAGAAAAACCCTTAGATTTTCGGGGCCTAGTCGAGGTGGGACAAGACGAACAGCACAACGTCAATGTCGCTATGGGTAGCCAACAGAGATGGGGCAGCGCGAGTATCAGTGCGGCGTCTACCGACCGCGGTGACCAGATCGACGGCAGCTACTACACGAGTGATCAGTTAAATTTGGGAACCGACTGGCAATGGAGCGAGAACGGCGCGCTGTCCTGGCGCTCGCGCTATTTGAACGATGTGAGGAAAGCATTTCCCGAGCAAAGCGGCGGCGATCGTTACGCGAGCTTGCGGGATTTGGAGGAGGTCGACAGTGAAGAGTCGGCGCATTACGCCGCCGTCCAGCAACAGTTTTTTCCCGCGTGGACGAGCAAGCTGGCTCTGGGGCTGTTTGACCGGGAAGTCGAGCAGGACTCTCCTGGTATAGTACCGTTTACCGCGGTGCCGCCGAACCGATCGGGCGGCGAATATTCTCGCAAGGAGCTGCAGTGGACAAACACCCTCGGACAGCCCGAAAAGCTTTGGCTGAACACAGGTGGGGTTGTCTCAAAAGAGAAAGGCGAAAGCCGTGGTGATATAGCCGGGATGCTCGACACTTCCTACCAAATGGATCGGGAGAACCTTGCGGTTTTTGCCGAAGGTAACGTGGTAGCGGCGGCCGGCGTGACAACACAAGTAAGCGTGCGGCGAGACGAACCGGAATTTCTGACGGGCGAAACCAGTGGCAGCATCGCGGTAGCGATGCCGGTGACCAGCGTTCTGGATATATCAGTAGATTGGGGTAAAGGTTTCAAGCCGCCGAGTTTCTTCGCCCTCGGCCACCCCCTGGTGGGCAATCCCGAGTTAAAGCCCGAGCGCGCGGAGACCTGGGATTTGCGCCTGTCGTCTACCAGCGATTCTCTTGGGATGGCGAGCTTGACCTATTCTGACAGTCGCTATGAAGACTTGATTGACTTCGATCCCGCATTATTCACCAACATCAACCGGTCTGAAGTGGACATCAAAAGCGTGGAATTTATTTGGGCGATTGCGCCGGTTGAGCCGCTCAATTTGTCGTTGGGTGCGACTTGGCTTGATATAGACACCAATGAAGAGGGTGTTCAACTGTCTGGAAGACCGGAAAAGCAGCTGCATTTGAAAGCTGACTATGCGTTCGCGGGGAACACATCGGCGGAGCTTACCTGGCGGTACGTGGGTGAGCAGTATGATACGAGCCTGCGCACTGGTGCGACCGTCGGCGAAACTCTGCAGAGCCATCAAGTCTGGGATATGAATTTCAAATGGCAAATCAACAGCCATTGGCAAGCGCGATTTGCGCTAGACAATGTGCTGGATGAAGATTACCAAGAAGCCTTAGGTTTTACTGGCTATGGTAGAACTTTGCGGCTGCAATTCGGATTTCGAACTTAATCTTCCGCCTTCGTCGGTCGTGCGGTGAAGGCGGCTTCAGAGCCCGCCTAGTGGAAGAACTCGGGTTTTTTACCGCCGTGCAATAGCCAGTTGTAGACTTCAATCATCTGATCTGCTTTAGCGCTCCAGGTGAAAGACTGGTTGACCAACCGGATGCAGTTTTCCCGCATGGTCGCAAGCTGGGTCGGCCGACTGATAATTTGATCCAAAGTTGCGCGCAATTCGGCGATAACTTCATCCCTTTCCCCTAACTTTACTTTGAATCCGCAGCTCTCATTGACCAACTCGGCAGGGCCCGCATAATCCACAATCACAGGGACTACACCTAGCGCCATGGCTTCGAGAACTGCACCTCCGCCGAATTCCCGCACGCTCGGAAATACAAAAAGATCGGCAGCCGCGAGAAATTTCTGCAATTCGGTAAGAGGAACTTGGCCGTGAACGCGGACACTTCCGGTTAGACCCTTTGCTGCAACCATCTGCCGTAAACGGTTTTCTTCCGGCCCAGCGCCATATATGTCGTATTCTATTTTTTTGGCAAGAAGCAGAGGTTCCATTGCCTCAATAGCCATGTCCGCGCCCTTGTATGGCACGAGCCTACCGACGAAGGCTGCTTTTAAGGGTAATGCGTAGGTTGACTGGTTCTGAATGGAAAACCGATCCGGGTCGATGGCGTTTTCCGGAATTAGGAGCGATTTTTCCCGGGTGTAAGCGGGCAATTGTGCCAGAGTGGCTTTTGATCCGGCGATGAGCGCCGCGCTGGCGGCCCGCATAGACCTGTAACCGGGTAGAACTTTATAAAAATCTCTGAAATTGGTCAGCCACTCCTTTTCCTTACCTTTGACTTCACGAAATTGCACCGGCCATTCGACGCCGCCGTTCATCGGACCTACGACAAAGGGAATCTTAATTTTTTTGAGGCGTTTGGCGAGGTAGCTGGGGGCGGTTGGGCTGACAGGTGTGATTCGATGCACAATATCGAATTTGCCTGCGCGAAGGTCCTTCTCAAATGTTTTCCAGCACAGGTATTCGAAATACGGATAGATCAGGCTTTGGAAGGCGGTCGAAACCGTCCAAGCCAACTTACTCCCGCCTCTAATCAGGTTGGCAAGCTTATGGATGGGTGCCGCAACCTTTTCGGTATTCAGTGCGGTAAATTCGCGGCCATGTTTCCAGCCGAAGCGTTCAATCGCCGCCCGATTCCGTACTTGGGTCACCAGATGGACGTGCACTTTGCGAGAGAGGGCGAGCGTATGAGACCAACCGACGAGAGGGACACTGGTCCACTCTGGATTCGCCGCCTCCGCGAGGACAAGCACTTTGAGATCTGAGTTTTTCGCCATGTTGCGAGCGCTTACCGCTGGTTTTGAGGAGCGGCGAATGTATCACAAAATACGGGGAACCAATATGCGGCGAGGAACTGGAGGAGATAAAGGTGACGGTGGAACGGCAGATAGGAAAAGAAAGCCGGATATTGCTCCCGCAATATCCGGCCCGTTTATTTATTTCGCAAATCCTGCGCGAATGTACTGATTGACGGACTTGGCGGTGTATTTCACGTCCCAGCTTTGCAGCGGGCGGGTTTTCACCTTGTTCATGAACTCGTCGTAGGACTTGGTGCCGCCCAATGAGGCGTTGTAGTCCGCCAGGGTCAGGCCCGGGTTCTTGTAACCGTTGCCATCGCCTTCGGTCGCGTTCGACCAATGCCAAGCGATGTTGCCGGATTCCACGACAGTGCGGCTCTTGTCGGCATCGGTGATGCGTTGAATCACATAGCTCCGTGCTTGCAGGCCGGAGGTAAACTGTTTCCACTTGTCATCACCCGTGGCGCGACCGCTGACGATATTGCCGGTGGAGACGTAGTCTGCGGCACCGTGCACATCGATGTTGATGCCGAATACCGCACCGGTACACAGGTGGTTCCAGAGTACGCCGTTACCACCCGCGCAGGGGTTGGTGCCTTTGAACATGGAGTGACCTTCGCTCACCACGTTATTCTTCAGGTGGGCGCGGGTTCCCGCGGGCAGTGCGGTTTTCTCGTAGCCCACCAGCAAGCCGATGGCATTGCGACCGAAGAAGTTGTCTTCTGCCAGGCCGCCACTGCGTAATTGCGCACCGTGGCTTGAGCCGCGGGAGATGATGTTGTTGCGCAGGACCAGCTTGTTGCCATCACTGCCGGCTTGCAGATACAAGTTGTGGTTGAACATGTTGGCACTGGCGCCTTTCACGCTCGGATGCCAGCCGCCGAAGTCAAACACGTTTTCTTCGATCAACAATCCCATGACACCTTCGGCGTAAACGTTGGACGGCCGTGAATTGCGGTGGTACGAGGTCTCGTTGTAGTAGGCTCCGGTCCAGATGTTGCGACGCAGGCTGATATTGGTCGGGTTGCCGGTGGTCCACTTCTGCGCAATGAATTCGATGTGGTTGAACACGCAGTCTTCGATCAATACGTTGGAGACAGGGCCGAGGAACACTATGTCACCCTTGCCGGTACCGGTGAAACTCGCGCTGCCAGACACTTTGGTGTGGTTGGAGAATTCAACACCGATGAAATTGGCGTTCTTCAAGGTGAAGGCGTGCAGCAGGTTCTGCGCGCTTTCGAGTCGGGGACGGGCGCCGGAGGTGCCGTAGAAGCCGAGGACGCTCGGTTCTGCCGCGCTGCGGCCGCTGACAAACTCTTTGAGCAGCTCATCGCGCCAGACGTCACCGCGCTTCAGATACAGGTGATCCGGGTAACCTGCGCGCATTTTTTCCATGCCGGCGCTGACGGTTTTGCAAGGTGCAGCCTCGGTCAGACAGGCGTTGGTGTCTTTCCCGACGGAGCTGGAGACGTAGATCAGTTTGGAGTCGGCCGAGGGCTTGATCGCCGTGAAGCCGGCGGAAGTTCCGGTGACCGGCGCGACCACGCTGACGGACGCGGTGGCGCTGGCGGTTTTGCCGCCCTGGCTGATCTGGTAGGTAAAGGTATCGGTACCCGTGAAGCCCGCCTTGGGTTCATAGGTAAAGAAGCCGAGGTCAAACATGGTTGCGGTTCCATTGATTGGTGCTTTGGTAATTGTAAACACCGCACCGCTCTCAAAAACATCGTTGCTGCTCACGGCACGACTCTGGCCAGGCTGGCTGCCGCTGCCGGCGGTGAGGGAGTAGCTGTCGTTGACCGCTTGCGGATCAGCCACCGGGGGTGCCACTTGGCCGGTCACGCTGAAGTTGAGCAGCAGCGGGATGCCCGCTTCACCGGCGGCATTGGCTTCCGCGTAAGGGGTGACGATCAGGGTGTAGTCGCCGGCCGGCAGTTCGCCGCCGTTGATGTCCAGGTGCTCGCTTTCATTGGCCAGGGCGTAGGCGGCATTGTTTTCCGTGCGCTGAATGCTGACTGGGCCGTCGAGGCTGAACTCGACGCTGCCGGTTTTGCTGGCGTCTTCGCTGATGGCGATCACGTTGGCCAGCTTGCCGGCCAGGGTCGCCAGATCCACTTCGCTGCCTTCGGCCAGGCGGCTGACGGGCAGGTATGCGCCGTTTGCATCATTGACCACCACCAGATCCAGGGCGGCGATTTTGGGCACCGTGGAGACAATCATTTTGTCGACCACTTTAAAGGAAACGGTCTTGGTGACGCCTTTGGTACCGGCCATATCCGGCAGGGCATAGGGGGTCACCGAGAGGGAGTAGCTGCCGACCGGCAGTTGGTTCTGGGCCAGGCTCAGGCTGGTGGACTGCACCGCCATGGTGTAGATGGCGCCGTTCTCGTAACGATCGATCGACGTGGGGCCGGTCAGTTTGAAGTGCACACTGCCGGTTTTGCTGACGTCGGCGGAGTCGGCGACCACGTTGACCTTATCAATGGCGATCTGCGACAGATCGACAATCGCGCTGTTCTCCAGGGTTTTGAGGTCGACGATTTCTTTGGTGGCGGTGATGCCGACCAGGCGGAAGTTGGTGATCGCCGGCACGGTGCTGACGACCAGGGCTTCCACGGTTGCAACGGGCTCGACCGGGATAATCGGGGCTGCCGGCTCGACGGCGGCCGGGGCCACTATGACAAGACGTTTGATCGGCGCGGCGTTCAGGTTGTTCGAATCGGTGACGCGGTAGGTAACTTCATACTGGCCGGCGACGCTGGTGTTGACGCGCATGCTGTCGGAAAAGACGCTCAGGGAAAGATCGCCGTCTTCCGCATCGGTGGCGGCCACGCCGGGTTCGGCGAAGGCGGCATTGAGCGGAACGGTCATGGTGGCATCACCGACGAGCGTGATCACGGGTGCGCTGTTGGTCGGCGCGGTCGGAGTGGTCGAGGTGGTGTCACCGGGTTGTTGAGTCTCATCGGTCGCGGCGTTGGGGTCTTGGATATCGACCTGGCAACCGGTGAGGAGCAATGAAAAAGACAGAAGAGCTGCGGAACAATTTTGTGACCAGCTGTGCAAACGTTTTGCCATGAAAAAACCTGTACATCTAAGGAAGAATTTACGGAACCCGTATCCGTAGCGACGCCCTGCTGTTCAACCGAAAAATTCCTGTGTCGATGCTTCCGGTGAGAGATTGGGTTCTACATCCGCGGCAGCTGGGAGCATCGCCGCGTCGAACTTCAGTGTGGTTGGCAAAGGCAAATAGGTGTTGAATTTGGCGCCGCATTGTCCGGCCTGTGATGCGCGCCCGGAAAAAACATGCATAAGTCGGATTTTGATTTTGTGAAGGAAAACAGAAGGTTATGGAAGAATAAAAATGTGGGGAAAAGCAGAATAAAAGGGCTAAGGCGGGCATATAACCAAAGCGGTGGACTGGATAAATATCCATTCCTCGACGGGCGGCCCCTCATAATCAAAAATAGAAAAAGGAGGCAGTTCTATTCCTGTAGGACAAACACCCCGGCGCTCGCCGAACGGCGTGCTCATGCCAAACTTATTCAAATGCGGGGAAAGCTATTCCTCAACAGAGGGAGGTGAAAGAGTCAAACCGGGGATTTGGAAAGCCTATTCCAAATAAAAGCTGCGAACCTGGCCAGAGATGTCACGTTCAAGGGCGGAACTCGGGTAGCGTTTTCGCAGAGGTGAAAGCGATTCGTGAGATAAGCGTAGGATGAATTCCGAGGTACGGGTTCAAAACAAAAAAGCCGGCGCTCGCACTGAGCCCCGGCTTTTCGATCAACTCGGTTGAGTTACTCGCTAAAGCCCTCGCGAATGAATTGATTGATCGACTTCGCTGTGTACTTCACGTCCCAGGTTTGCAGCGGTCGGGTTTTCACTTTGGTCATGAACTCATCGTAGGATTCGGCTCCGCCCAGTGATGCGTTGTACTCAGCCAGGGTGCGACCTGGATCCTTATAACCACGGTCGTCGCCTTCGCTGGCGCTCGTCCAATGCCAGGAGATATTGCCGGATTCCGCGACGGCACGATTTTTGTCGCTGGCCAATATCTTTTGGATGATTAACCCAGGTGCGTGCAGCTTCTCATAGAGCTTCTTCCATTTGTCGTCATCCGGGGCGCGACCGCTGACGATATTGCCGTTGGATACGTAGTCTGCAGCCCCGTGCACATCAATGTTGATGCCGAATACCGCACCGGTACACAGGTGGTTCCAGAGTACGCCGTTACCGCCCGCGCAGGGATTGGTGCCTTTGATCATGGAGTGACCCTCGCTGACCACGTTGTTCTTCAGGTGGGCACGGGTTCCCGTGGGCAGCGCGGTTTTCTCGTAACCCACCAGTAAGCCGATGGCATTGCGACCGAAGAAGTTGTCTTCTGCCAGGCCGCCGCCGCGCAGTTGGGCACCGTGGCTCGAGCCGCGGGAAATGATGTTGTTGCGCAGGACCAGCTTGTTGCCGTCGGTACCGGCCTGAATATAAAGGTTGTGGTTGAACATGTTGGCGCTGGCGCCGGTGACGCTGGGGTGCCAGCCGCCGTAATCGAACACGTTTTCTTCGATCAACAAGCCCGCTACCCCTTCGGCGTAAATGTTGGACGGCCGCGAATTGCGGTGGTACGACGACTCGTTGTAGTAGGCTCCGGTCCAAATGTTGCGACGCAGGCTGATGTTGGTCGGGTTGCCGGTGGTCCACTTCTGCGCGATGAGCTCGATGTGGTTGAACACGCAGTCTTCGATCAACACGTTGGAAATGGGGCCGAGAAACACGAAATCACCCTTGCCACTTCCAGTAAACTCTGGGCTGCCAAACACTTTCGTGTGATTGGAGAACTC
>DJFO01000312.1:0-8424 GCA_002432555.1 Marinagarivorans sp. UBA5870 | reverse complement strand
CGCGCACCGGAGCTGCCGTAGAAACCGAGCACGCTGGGTTCGGCGGCGCTGCGACCACTGACAAAGTCTTTGAGGAGCTGATCGCGCCAGACGTCGCCGCGCTTTAGATACAAGTGGTCTGGATAGCCCGCGCGCATTTTTTCCAGGCCTGCACCTATTGACTTACAGGGCGCAGCCTCGCTCAGGCAATTATTGGTATCCTTACCGCTGGAGCTGGAGACATAGATCAGTTTGGAATCGGCGGAAGGCTTTATTGCGGTAAAGCCCGTTGCTGTGCCGTTGATCGCTTTGACCACACTGATAGATACGGTCGCACTGGAGGTTTTGCCAGCCTGACTAATTTCATAGGTGAAGCTGTCTGTCCCCGTAAAGCCTGCGGCAGGATTGTAGGTGAAGAAGCCCTGGTCGAGCATGGTGGCAGCGCCATTAATGGAGGCTTTAGTGATTTTGAAGACCGCGTCGTTTTCAAAGACATCATTCGCACTTACTGCGCGCTCCTGACCAGGCTGGCTCTCGCTGTCGACATATATGGTGTAGCTGTCATTGACGGCCTGGGGAGTGACAGTTGGCTCGGGTTGGGGTTCTTCCGGGACGACGATTTCGCCAATCACGCTGAAGTTGAGAATTAATGGGATGCCCGCTTCACCAGTGGCGTTGGCTCCAGCATACGGCGTCACTATAAGGGTGTAGTCGCCAGCTGGTAGTTCACCCTTGTTGATATTTAAATGCTGAGCCTCATGCGCCAACGCATAGGCAGCACCGTTTTCAGAGCGATTGATCGAAACAGGACCGTCCAAAGAAAACTCGACGCTCCCGGTTTTGCTGGCGTCTTCGCTGATTGCGATAACGTTGACCAACTGCCCTGACAGGTCTTTCAAGTCGATTTCGGCGTTTTCCGTCAAGCGCGTAATCGGCAAATATTCGCCGGTACCTTCGCTGAGACCAACCAGATTGACTGCCGCAATCTTCGGCACCTGGGACGTCGACATAGTGTCAACGACCTTGAATGAAATGGTTTTGGTGCCGCCTTTCGCGCCGGCCATATCGGGAAGTGCGTAAGAAGTGACCGCTAGGGTGTAAGCCCCGACCGGCAGTTGATTCCGGCTGATGCTCAAACTCGTGCTCTCTACCGCCACGGTGTAGATCGGGTTATTTTCCCAGCGATCTATGCTGGTGGGACCCGTCAACTTAAAGTGCACGCTGCCTGTTTTAGCGGGGTCCTTGGTGCCGACAACAATGTTGACCTGATCCATGGAAAGCTGCGAAAGATCGATTGTGGAGCCGCTTTCCAAGCTCTGCAGCTCGACAACATCGTCCTCTGCAGTAATGCCGACCAGATTGAAATTCGTAATCGCCAGCGCAGGATTCGCCGGGGCAGTTTCCGCAGCAACGATCACCATGCGTTTGACCGGAACCGCTTTTACATTTGCAGAATCCGCGACGCTGTAGGTGATCTCATATTGGCCGGGTTTGCTGGTGTTTACTTTGGAGCTGTCGGAGAAAACGTCTGTGGTAAGGTCACCGTCTTCCGCATCGCGCGCAGCGACTCCGGGTTCGATAAAGGGTTTATTTAGCGGGATGGTCAGCGTTTTTTCGCCGAGCAATTCAATCACCGGGGCGGAATTCGACGCGACTTGTTCTTCAGGTTTGGATGAAATGGGACTTTCTTTATTGCTTGTATTGCCACCGCCGCAACCCGTGAGGAGGGCGGAAAGAAGGAGTGCAGAAGAAAATTGCAAACGTATTGCCATGAAAAACTCCGAACTTCTAGAGTGTTTATCTCGAACAAGAACACATCCATTTCCGGAAGTCCGGAACTCCTAAATAAAGGCTGTTCCGGTAGATGCCAACTTGTGTGCGCGGCAGTATCGCTACTGCCGGTTCGAGCAATTAATGAAATACTTTGAGTGTTTCCATGTTGATTCTTGCGCCACATTACATTAATGTAATGCGCACGCACAAAAAGCAAGTGCGAATCTGACAAGCCCAAAGAGTCGTAGGTAAGACGTATTAGGAAGTATCCAATCAGCTGGGTGAGCGCCTATTGCGCTCACGAGACCCGATTTTTATCTGTGGTCTCTGTTCCCCTCAACGATAATTTACTTGTCCCCAAAACAATCTCGTCCTCAGCCACAGCTGAGTTGCCTAAAACCGCAGAAGCCAGCGGCTTCGCTCACATGCTTGCCTTCCGTAATACTCTTATCGCGCCATTCTGCGCTTTAACATGTGCTGGATGGAGGCAGGGGGGATTTTGGCTGCTTGGGGAGATGATTGTCAATTCTACAATGTGTTGCATACTTCACAATGCGGCTCTGTAACCGCTGTATCTGGGTTAATTAACCCAGCTGGAGCCATTGTGGTGCTTGCGGACCGCGTAAAAACCGGCATTTTGCATCATCTTCGGGCGGGGCTGCGGCTTCGCTTGCGATGAAAGTCGTGTTGCCCCGCAGCAGATTTTGTAAAAAAGCGTTCGAAATGGCCCCGTTTAGATCAAAAAACAGGCAGGTTGCCGATCGTTTGACCGGAGTCGCCGACCTGTATTTATATTCATAAATGCGTTCGAGGCCTATTCGAGGCTTGAGTGCGCGCAAGGTCTTGCCGGTTGAGGCCTCAACCCCGCATAGCCAGCGCTTGTACCGTCGAAGACCAGGCTGGTGAAACTTCGGCGCACACTACAAAGGATGGATTTAACAATGACTCCCTGATGTTGTAGGTCAGAGGTCTCAGGGTGCGCGCGTCAAGCACGCAGCCGCCGGCGGCTTCCACTACTGCTTGCGCGGCAGCCGTGTCCCACTCGCTGGTCGGGCCGAAACGTGGGTAAAGATCTGCCGCGCCTTCGGCGACCAGGCAGAGTTTCAGTGAGCTGCCCACTTGGCTCACTCTGCTGTTGGTCAGGCTTGCCGCCAGGGCGGTGATCGCTTCGGACCTATAAGATCGACTGTCCAGTAGTCGCCAGGGGAGAGAGAGGTCGGGTGGTGGCGCGGGTTGAATCAACAAGGGCTGTCCATTGAGACCCACTTGGCGAAAAGCGCCGCCGGTGCTCGCGCCGTAGTAGAACAGCTGGGTGACGGGCGCATAGACCACACCGAGAATCGGTTTGCCAGCTTTGATGAGAGCAATATTGACGGTGAAATCGCCATTGCGTTTGATGAATTCCCGAGTGCCGTCGAGCGGGTCGATCAACCAATATTCTCCCCAGGTTTGGCGTTCGCTCCAAGCCGGAATCGCCGCTTCCTCAGAGAGTACTGGGTAGGACGCAATTTCTCCGAGGCCCGTTACAAGAATATCGTGGCTCGTGCGGTCGGCGAGTGTGACCGGTGATTGGTCGCTTTTCAGGCTGATTTCGCAGTCCGCGCGCTGATAAATGTCCGAAATTGCCGCGCCCGCCTCGTGGCACAGCTGCAGCAGTTTGCGGAGAAGGACGGAATCCATGATGGTTACGGATTCGACCAAGGGTTTTTATAAGTGCCCAGGCGTTGCTTGAGTAGTAGGACAAAGATAGGCAGATCTTCAACCAGATAGCGCTTCGCCAGGCGTTTGGGTTCCTGCAGAAGGCGATACAGCCATTCCAGGCCGGCTGTGGTCATCCATTTCGGCGCGCGTTGGAGATTGCCGCTCTCGAATTCGATAGTTGCGCCTATCGCGAGGTAGCGGGTGATGGTAGGTAATTTGTCCCGCTGTTGGCAGATCCATTTTTCCTGCTTGGGCGCGCCAACCCCGACTGCCAGCGTGTTGGCCCCAGATCGAGTAATCAATTCGACGATCTTCTGGGTCTCCTCGGCGGATTTCTCGAAACCGAATGGCGGGGAGTAGGCGCCGACGACAATGTGGCTGGCGGTGCGTTGATTAATCTTTTCCCGGGCGATTTCGACCGATTGTTCGGTGCCGCCCAATAGAAAAATTCGAACATCGCTATTTTGGCGGTGATGCAGGCAAAACGCGGGGAAAAAGTCGGAGCCTGTGATTTGAGCTTTGAGAGCCTGCTTGGGGAACAGCAGTTTACTTAGGACAAATAAAATGCGGCTGTCACACACCACGAAGTCGGCTTGTTGATAGCAGGCGTAAAATGACGCATCTTTTTGCAGCTTGATGAGATGGTCGATGTTGGGGGTGAAGAGAATCCCTTTTCGATATTTTTCCAGCAGCTCGTCGACTGTCAAATTGTCTATGTCGACGTTCAATAGACGCACTTTGGAGCTCATAGGTCCTATCCGATCAAAGAGAAGCGCGGTCGACTGCGAGCCGACCCTGTCCGCGAAAAATGCTTCGCAGTCTAGCACAGCGACCTCGCTTGCCAAGCTCACGGGCTCTTGTATGAAATGTAAGCGGCTCGCGAATGGAATAAGACACTCGAGCAATTCTCCGGGTAGGCGGAGAGATAATTGCTTCCGGGAAGGAAATAGAGAGGAAAGAATTATTGCTATTGGTGGGGTCGGCGTATAATCCGCGACTCGGTTACGGGGCTTTTGGGGGGAACAGTGGGAAAACTTTATTCAGCTGTGGTGGTGGCTTTGGGCGGTCTGGCCGGCGCGGTACAGGCCCAGACCCTTGTCGAGACGCAAGATATGGCCGGGCTGGCTGTCGACGCCGCCCTGGATGTGCGTTCGGTGGAAAATGCGGGTCTGCAGTCCGACTCGGAAGATCAGGTCAGCGAAACTCAAACCGTCGGAAGCCTGGCTGCCGAGGGACATCTTCAGGGAGCCTGGGCCGATTTCACGACCAACTATGCGCTGGAGGACCGGCGCTATTCAGAGTTTTCCGAAGAGGATGAGCAGGTGTTGCTTGGGGATGCGGTGCTGACGCTCGGACCGCAGCATCGTCGCTATTACGCCCGGCTTTCCCACTCCTCGCGCGAGGTATCACTCGATCCCCTTGCACAGGATTTGCCGGCGAATCGCGACAGCCGCCAATTTTTTTCCGGCGTGCTCTCCGGCTCAGTGCGTGCCGGGCAACCCAACCTGGTGACCCTCTGGGCGGGGGCTACAGACATTCACTTTGACGAAACCGAAGAGAACGAAGCCGTGCGTTATAGCGCGGGCCTGAATTTGGATCGCGCGATTTCACCACTTCATGCGATAGGGCTCTCCTTCACCGGCTACGACCTGCAATACCGCTATCTCGACAACAGCGACTTGACCTACAAACGTGTAGCCGCCGTCTGGCGGGCCGAGTTGCGCCGGCTGCAATATGAGATAGAAATCGGCTCGAATAAGATCGAAAATGATTTCCGCATCACGCGGTCGCCATCTGCCAGGATCGAATTAAATTATCAAATAGGCGCCCAGGCTCTCACGGCAAGCTACAACCAATTCCTTTCGGACACCTCACAAGGAAGTAACGAAACGGTGGAGTTTCAGCCTGATGTTGAGGTTGACGGCCGGCTAGAAGACGCGGTCGACCAGTTCAAAATTCGCCAGTTTCGGCTGGCCTGGAGCCATGCTCAGATCTGCCGTGGCTGTACTCTGGAGTTCAATGTCGGCTTCGACGAAGAAGAATATGTCACCTTTACCGAGTTCGATTCCCGCGAAACCATCGCCGGGACGCGGCTTGCCTACCTGGCGAGCGCCAACCTGCTGCTGTCGCTGCGCGGCACTTTCAGTGAGTTTGAGGAGGTGAACAGCCCCTTGAACAGCGGCTATACGCAAACAAAGGTCGATTTCGGCGTGGGTTTTCCGCAGCTGATGCGCAACGGCGAGCTCGACCTGTATGTGGGTACGGTTGACAGGGATTCAGACGCGCAAGAAGGCTACACGTCCAGTTACGTCGGTGCCCGCTTCCAATATCGCCTCCTCGATCTCTGAGTTCAATAAGCGTTGCCGCGCTTGGAAATCAGACGTATGGGCGTGAGGAAGAGAATTTTCAAGTCGAGGAGTGGCGACCAGTTGCTGATGTACTCCAGGTCGTATTCAACGCGCTTTTGCATGGCTTCCAGCGATTCTGTCTCGCCGCGAAAGCCAGAAATCTGCGCAAGTCCAGTGATGCCAGGTTTGACGCGGTGACGCGCTAGATAGGCCTTAACTTTATCCGAATAGTAAATGTTGTGGGATACCGCGTGCGGTCGCGGTCCCACCAGTGACATAGACCCTTCCAATGCGTTAAACAGTTGCGGCAGCTCATCAAGGCTGGTGCGCCGGATAAAGCTGCCAAGCGGCGTAATGCGAGAATCGTTTTTCTTTGCTTGCTCTATGACGTCCTTTTCCTGATGAACATACATGCTGCGGAATTTGTAGACGTTGAATTTCTTCCCGTCCCAGCCGTCTCGCTGCTGTTTGAATATGATAGGGCCCGGCGAGGAAAGTTTGACTGCGAGCGCAAGCGCGGCAAGCACTGGGCTGAGTAGAAGGATCAGTATGAGCGAAATAACCTTATCCATCATTAGTTTGATAAAGGCGGGGCCGCCGGCCATGAGCGGTGTTTCGCTCAGGTTGAGCAGCGGAATTCCAGCAACTTCCCGCACGCTGTGATTGAGAAGTTGAAACTCGAAAATATCCGGCGCCCAAACCAGGTCGAGGTTTTCATCGAACAGCTCGTCGTGGACGGTCTTTACCTGGTAAGTGAGTTTTAACGGCAGGGCGACATAAATGCGCCGCACTCCGAATTGCTTGATGATCTCGTCGAGCTGGGTATCGTCACCCAGAACGGGAATTTCACCGACGTTCCAAGTGGCGGGTTCATCATGATGACGAATCACGCCGACGATCGTATCGTTTAACCAAATATTTTTTTTAATGCTCAACGCCAAGTGCCGGGCGAGGTGGCCGGTGCCCATGATCACAGCCGGCAGTCGTTGTTGATATTTGCGGCGGTAAAGCTTGAACCAGTTGTAGGTGAGCGTCAGGAGAACGGCCTGACCAAAAAAAGCAGTAAGTACCCAATAGACGATAACCTGGCGGGAATATTCCTCGGAGGTTCGGGTAAGGAAGGCGGTCCACGCCAGAATAATAATGACTACGCCCCAAGCGCGGGCCAAATGTTGAATTGCCCCGTCAAGCCGATCGAAACGGCGGAAGACGCCCATTATATGGTAAGTGATGGTCATCAATAAGATTGCGAAGGCAAGCATGGTCCGGTATTGCTGTCCGACATCTCCGTCGCGCCAATAAGCGAACCCACATAGGGTTGCGCTGACAATGCTGAGATTTAATATGTGCTGAACCCACTGCGCGAGCGTGTCATGATTTTGCAGCAGTCGTTTATTGCGGGGTTTTTGGTTTGCAAACGGATTTGGTTCGCTCATGCAGTTCTTTAGATCTAGGTTAAAGGAATCCCGGTAGAAGTATCAGCTTTCCAAAGTCGGTCGCGGAGTATATCAGTTTAGTCTTTCGCTGTGAGCGAATGCACCATGCCAGCCACAGCCTGGGCGGCATGGTGAGAATTCGTCAGCAAATTGGATTTTATTTTATAAGAATAAATTTTCGGTCGCTTCGATCGGTCTGGCTGGACGCCTGCTCGCGACCCGGAGGGCGGATCGTGTCAGATGTTTCCTTTCGAACGAAACAAACCGAGAAACAGCAGCGCTATGCCGCAGATGGTCAAGAAGATCGGTTCATCGATCGGGTTGCCCATAAGTTGATAGCCGGTGTCAGAGGTCGTCGTTTGTGACAACAACAAGCTGATCGCGATGGCTTTTATGAAAAATAGCAAACCTCTTTTCATAAATATTGTCCTATTCCTTCCTGTGGTCAAAATCTGAGCCAACTTTTTGAGGTGGCCTAATTTGGTAGCGTCGATGGGACGCTCAATATCATTAGCAGATTCTGTGCCAGGGAAATTCTTTGAATTTCATCACATTTTTTTTACGGTTGGATACGCTCTGTCTTTTTGAAGCTAGGCTAATAAGTGCTTTAAAATCAATCGCTTATACGAGGAGCGGAAACCTGATGATTTTTTAATCAGGCGTTTTTGCTAAATTCCAGGCGATTTTTGCAAATCCCTCCGGCGGCCAAAATGGGGCCTATGTATAAAACGCCGACATGGCTTTTGCTGCAGTGCAAACTTTGCCACGATCGCAATGCGGGAAAGGGGGTGTGGCGTATAAATTATCTAAAGGACGGCGACGGGCAGAGCTAACTGATTGTTCTAACAGGAATATCTTGGTGTGAAATTCTCCGACAGGGGCTGCGGCACCTTGTGTAGGCCGCAGCTCCTGCACTTGCTGTCTACGGCAGGTCCTGAGCTCCGGGCACCTGGATGTTGTACTTCTTTAAAAGGTCATAGAGGGTGGGTCGGGTGACACCCAAGAGTTTTGACGTTGCGGATATGTTGCTCTCCGTCATAGTGAGTGCTCGCAATATTGCGGCCTTCTCAGCATTCTGTCTTACATGGCGCAGATTGATGTTCAAACTTTCGCCTGTGGGGGCAATTCCAAGATCCTGGGAGCTGACCAATCTGTCATCCGCCATGACTACGGCCCGTTTGACGCGG